>JBBQCR010000012.1:0-20745 GCA_038318935.1 Phycisphaerales bacterium | reverse complement strand
AGATCAACGCCACGATCCGGCCAGTGCAGGAAGCGAGCTTTCTGACGTTCGGACTTCCGCCGATTTCGGGACTCGGCAACGCGAGCGGATTCGACATGCGACTTCAGGATCGTTCGGCTCGCGGGCGCCTCGCGCTTCAGCGCGTGGTCGACACCACGATCGGAACTGCGATGGGACAGAACGGCATCGCGTATGCGTTCTCGAGCTTCCGATTCGGCGTTCCTCAGCTCTTCGTGGATGTCGATCGTGAGAAGGTGATTCGGCTTGGCATTCCGCTGCAGTCGGTGTTTGACACCCTCGGATCGGCGCTCGGTTCGGCCTATGTCAACGACTTCAATCAGTTCGGACGGACCTTTCAGGTGAATGTGCAGGCCGACAGCCTCGCTCGCCTGCGCCCGGAGGACATCGGGCGACTCGAGGTGCGGAGCGAGCGCGGCGCGATGATCCCGCTGTCGACGCTCATGACCGTGAGCGACGCCATTGCGCCCGATCGTGTCGAGCGATACAACCTGTATCAATCCGCGACGATCAACGGCGCTGCGCGTCCCGGCACCAGCTCTGGCCAGGCGATGTCCATCATGGAGCAATCGGCCCGCGCATCCATGGAAGAGGGCATGGGATTCGAGTGGGCTGGCATGTCCTACCAGGAGAAGATCGTCGGCAACCAGGGTCTCTTCGTCTTCGCCATGGCGATCCTGCTTGTCTATCTCATTCTCGCGGCCCAGTACGAGAGTTGGGTCGTCCCCTTCGCAGTCGTCCTTTCCATTCCGCTGGTTGTCGCTGGCGCGATGGTCGCCGTGTTTGCGCGGGGACTCGACAACAACGTCTTTACCCAGATTGGACTGGTGCTTCTCGTCGGACTTGGTGCAAAGAACGCGATCCTGATAGTCGAGTTTGCCCGCGAGAATCGAGCGAAGGGAACACCAATTCGCGAGTCCGCGATTCTTGCTGCGCGCACGCGATTTCGCCCCATCATTATGACGTCACTTGCGTTCATCCTCGGAGTAGTCCCGCTTCTGAACGCAACAGGTGCGGGAGCAGCCAGCCGACGGGCGCTCGGCACCGCGGTGTTCGGCGGAATGATCGGGGTGACTATCCTCGGACTGCTCTTGACGCCGACGCTCTACTGCATCGTGCAGTGGATCGAAGAGAAAGTGCTGCGTCGCGACCCGACGCGGCAGAGAGTCGCCGAGACGACACCAGCGGTGGAGGTCAACTGACCTTGCCGGACATGTCGGAGGTGCTGCGCTCGCCACGAACGTGTGCGTGACAGTGGAAGCACGCCTCGGTCACGCGGTGATAGGACGCTTCGACCTCGCGCTGGTTGCCTGCCCGGGCATCTGCCGCCAATTGCGCGACTTCGAGACGGAACCGATCGGCCAGAGCGCGATAGCTCACGGTGTCCTGCACCATGAAGGAACTCTCGAGACTGAGCTTTCGAAGTGCCTCGGCGTTGTTCTCGACGAGTACGTAGTTGCGCATCGCGATCGCCTCAAGCAACGACGACGCCCACGCGGTCTTGGCCCGCATGACATCGGAGATGGTGGCAGCGGAGGGGCGGGGGAGATCCTCGGTCTGCATCTCTTCCTTCGCGGCGACCGCCGGGGCGGGCTGCTTGGAGGCGCATCCGCAGAGGACGAGGATCGCAAGAATGGACGTGGTGGGGACGCGACGGTGTGGCATGGAGACGGGTTCCTCGAAGGTGACACTCTACCGATCCAGCATCGGCAGGCATCGGGCCGGAACCCGAAGATTCGATCACCGACGAAACGTCCTCGTTCCGTCAGGCGATTCGAGTCAGTGCCGCCGCCGCATCGCGCGTGAGGGCGGCGACGCTCATGCCCTCGCCCACCGCCCGACGCATCCACAGATCGGGGGTGACACGACCGATCGAACAGATGCGGCGGGTCTCGCTTGCCAGATCCTTGCCGCGAAGATGCGAGCGGATCTGATGGCTGATGATGTGTCCGAGCGGATAGTCGGGCAGATACAGCGGATGGGCGATCATGTGCTGGTAGGCAGCCAGGATGTGATACGGATCGGGACCGAAGTCCTCGAGGTAGAACTCTCGCCAGAGCTGGTCGGCGACCCGCAGCACCTCGTCGCGCAGGGCTTCCGGTGACTCGGTGGGATGACGGTAGATCCAATTCCAGACCTGAAGTTCCAGGAGCGCGGGCCCCGCGATCTGACAGGCGCTCGCCAGTGTTTGTACGCAGTCGACGTCGAATCCACGCTGCTCGTCCGCTTCGTCGGTGATACCCAGCACGCGCTTGCCCAGCGACTGATAGAGAAATGCAAACGCTTCGGTACACGCGGTATTCGGTACGCCGCGGAGCGCTGAGCGGGGAACGAAGTGCGTCGACACGAGTTGCTCAATGGTATGACCGAGTTCGTGCATCGCGGTATCGAAGCCGTCCCAGCCGATCTCGTGCTCGAGGCTGCTGGTGCGGAGCCAGGCGCCATACTCCGGCAACTGCGGCCGCATCGCGTGACCCGATCCGCGCGCGATCTCGACCTTGATGCGGGTGCCGAGGAACTCCGCGTCATCGCTCGGGAACCCGAGTCCGCGCAGGATTTCCGGGAGCTTGCGTTCCAGCGATGCCGCGTCGGTTGCCAGTCCTGCGACGAGGGCATTCATCTCTTCCGCTGGCTTGGCGTCGGCGAACTCGTCGAAGTAGATGTCGAATGGCTCGAGCGCCCGGCGAAGGCGCTTGCCCAGAAATGCCGCAAGCGGGCGGCGCACCGGTGACGACAGAAGATCGCGGAGAAGTCGCTCAACTTCGCGTTCGGGAATCTCGCGGGCGACTTCGCATTTGCGATCGATCGCGGTGGGATGTTCCGGGTGGTGGCGATCGACGGTGAAGGCGAGGTCGCGCTGTTCGTTCCATCGTTGGTATCGAGCAAGTCCGATCGTCGCGGTCGTCGCTGCACCGCCGACGGTATTGCTGCGCGGATCCCACGGCGAATCGCCGTCGGCGTTCATGATCGACTCCGGAATCGAGCCCTCGATGTGTCGGGCCATCACCCAGGCAAGAACCCGCTGCTTCGCAAGACCCTTCGCGGCATCAGGATCGTTGTAGCCCGCCTTGATCTCTTCACGCACGAGCCAGTGGGCCAGCAGCTTTCGGCCGGGCTCGAAGTGACAGATACCGTGTTCATCACGCAGCGTCCCGACTGGGATGTGAAACTTCGCAACCCACTGGTTGGCCCGATGCGATACGGCGCGGCCGAGATCGTTCACGGTCTTGGGGATGCGCGGTCCGAAGTGCTGACCGAGGCGGGACTCCGCCCAGCGATCGACCGACCAGTGTGGCCCGTCGCGCAGCATCTCCTCAAGCTTCGGTCGCTCGAAGTTGAGCAGCGCGACGAAGGCGATTTTCTGGCGATAGCCTTCCTCGGAGAGATCGGGTGCGGGATCGAAGGTCGCCAGCATGTCATCGACGAATGGCATCTCTTCGCCGCGCAGGTCCGACCATCGCCGCAGATGACGTCGCATTTCGTAGAGATGCCCGCCGACGAATTCAAGCCCCTGTTCAAGACGATCGAGTAGCCGTCCGCGCTGCGCGACGGGCACGAAAAAATCGTTGCACAGCTTCTGAAACGCCGCGGATCCGCCGTCGCCTTCGTTCCATCGTTCCGCAACCCGCCGAACGCCCGCCTCTATGCGAGATCGTTCCAGCTCGCCGTGCCGATCGACGAGGGATCGAATCGTGTCGTTGATCGGAACTTCGGTGGCGGACGCAGCGTCCGTGGCGGTAACCATGCGGCCACTGTACGGGATCAACCCTTGAGGATCGACTTGAGCGTTGGCACGATCGACTGCGCCCAGATGTCGTATCCCGCAGGTGAAAGATGCAGGAAGTCAGGCATGATCGCGGGATCGATCGTGCCGTCGTCACGGACCAGTTTCGCGCCGAAGTCGATGACGATGACGTTCTCCGAAGCCAGTCTCGGAAGCACTTGGTTGATCTGGCAGATATCGCCGCGCATTGGATTCATGCGTTCGCCACGTGGGAAGATGCCAACGAGAACGATCTTCGCCTTTGGGCACTGAGAGCGGAGCGTCGCGACAACCGATTGCATGCCCTTGAGGGTTGCGTCAGCGTCGCTTGATCCGTGACCGAGGTTGTTGGTGCCGATCAGGACCACGATCGCCTGCGGGGCGAGCGGTGTGAGCGGGGCTTCGCGCAGTCGCCAGAGCACATGCTCGGTGCGGTCACCGCTCACGCCGAGATTGAGCGATCCTTCGGCCCCGGCCAGCGGAACGATCTCGCGATCCCACGTCGCCTTCCCTCCACCTTCCCAGCCCTGCGTAATTGAATCACCAACAAAGACAATCGGTGTCGGCGACTTCGCGGCTCGGACCCGCGCGACGACTTCGTTCTGCCGCTGGATCGCCCAGTCGTCGGTGCGAGCGACGGGAACAACGGAACTCGGCCCGTCGCCTCTGTCCTGAGGAGTCGTGAAGGCGAACGTGCCGCAGATCATGACGATCGCGAGACCTCGTCCTATCCGTACGAGCAGCGAGCGGCGAGGCGAGGTAAGGCCGGACATTGCGAGACTCCTAATGGATGCGAGTATTTGAGTGTACTGGATGGTTCTCCCGCAACGGCGATTCTCCGTACCATGCTCAGCCATGCGTGCCACTCGCCTCGCTGCAGGCTTGCTTTCTGGCGTCCTTCACGCGAAGAAGTACTTCGGCGCTTCCTGCCTGGCGATGCTCGTCCTGTCCATGGCAATAGTCGTCGGCGGCTGCGCGGCCCAATGCTCAGAGAACTTCTACGCCCTTCGCGAAGGGATGTCGAAGGAGCAGGTGCAGTCTCTTCTGGGGAAGCCAAGCTCGACCTGGCCGGGCGATGAGGGAACCGAGCGGTGGCAGTACGGCGACAACCTTTCAAGCCTTGCGACCGGCGGCCTGTTCAAGGACGCTGACACCAGTCACGTGTGGGCGGTGTGGTTCGACAGCGAAGGAATGGTCGATTTCTACAGCGCTCCGGAGTGGAGTCAGACGCGCTGAACGGCCCTTTGAGATTTCCAAAACGAAAGCGGGCGGCCTCTGCTGAGGCCGCCCGCGTCAATTCGTGAGATACCGACCGTCTGATCAGCCCGCGGCCATCTTCTTGGCCTTCTCGCGGGCGTCGTCCAAGGTACCAACGTACATGAACGCGCCTTCGGGAAGATCGTCGCCCTCACCCTTGCAGAGTCGCTCGAAGCTGTCGATGGTTTCCTCAAGCTTGGTCGTCACGCCGGGGAAGCCGGTGAAGATCTGAGCGACATAGAACGGCTGCGAGAAGAATCGCTCGATCTTGCGGGCACGACTCACCGTGACCTTGTCCTCTTCGCTCAATTCGTCAACGCCGAGGATCGCGATGATGTCCTGAAGGTCCTTGTATCGCTGGAGAATGTTCTGCACCTGACGAGCGACCGCATAGTGCCGCTCGCCGACGATCTGCGGGTCGAGGATTCGGCTCGTCGAACCGATCGGATCGACCGCGGGATAGATGCCCTTCTCGGCAATCTTGCGCTCCAGCACGATGAACGCGTCGAGGTGGGCGAAGGTTGTCGCGGGTGCCGGGTCGGTGAGATCGTCAGCGGGAACGTAGATGGCTTGCACCGAGGTGATCGCGCCCTGACGGGTCGACGTGATGCGCTCCTGCAGTGCACCCATCTCTGTCGAGAGGTTCGGTTGGTAACCGACGGCGCTGGGCATGCGGCCCAGAAGCGCGGACACTTCAGAACCGGCCTGCGTGAATCGGAAGACGTTGTCGACGAAGAGCAGCGTTTCCTTGCCCGACGCGTCGCGGAACTCTTCTGCCATGGTCAAGGCCGAGAGGGCCACGCGGAGGCGGGCGCCTGGCGGCTCATTCATCTGACCAAAGACCATTGCGACCTTGTCGAGCACGTGGCTCTTCTTGCCGCTCGCGTCCACGTACTCGGCTTCCTGCATCTCGAGCCAGAGGTCGTTGCCTTCGCGGGTGCGCTCGCCGACGCCGGCGAACACCGAGTAGCCACCGAAGTTGCGGGCGACGCGGGCGATCATCTCCTGAATCACAACGGTCTTGCCGACGCCTGCACCGCCGAAGAGACCGATCTTGCCGCCGCGCACGAATGGGCAGAGCAGATCGATGACCTTGATGCCGGTCTGGAGGATTTCGGTCTTCGGGTTGAGATCGACGAACGTCGGCGGGCTGCGATGGATCGGACGCAGCGTCTTGGCGGTGACCGGTCCACGCTCGTCGACGGGAACGCCGAGAAGGTTGAACACGCGGCCGAGGACTTCCTCGCCCACCGGTACGCACACCGGTGATCCGGTATCAACGCAGGCGTCGCCGCGCTTCAAGCCGTCGGTCGACGCGAGAGCGACGCAGCGGACCTGACCGCCACCGAGGTGACGAGCCACTTCGCCGAAGAGGCGGGTCTTTGTCTCACGCACCTCGAAGTCGATGGTGACCGCGTTGTAGATCTCCGGGAGAGCGTCCTCGGGAAACTGGGCGTCGAAGGTCGAGCCGATGACCTGGGTGATCGTTCCGGTGGCGGGCATGAAGTGGGTACCAGCGAGGGGGAATCTGAGGAGTCACAACAATCGCCAAGCGGCCCGCCGATGCTCTCGGCGGGGCGAAGCGAAGAGCGGAGAGGATAGCGACAGCCGGGAGGGCTGCCAAGCAGGGTCAGGGTGGGTTCTCGGTGTTAGGACGCGACGAATTCGCCCGTGGAGTAGGTCAGACCGTCCGGTCGACGTTTCTACCGAGCGCGACCGCTGTCGCAACTTCCACGCGATCCGCTGCGCGGGTGTAAAGCGGAAACGAGTCAGCCGAGCGGGCTGTGGCATGTGGGGCGTTGCTCGCGAGCGCGGGGTCGGCGGGCACGCTCACCGTGCCGGCCACCAGTCGTTGAGCGCTTGCGGCGCTCAGCTTCGCCGAGCTCACGGGCGTCGCTGGCGGCGCAACAGCACCGTAGGCCTTGGCGACATGGAAAGGCAGCGGACCTCGGATCTCCATAGGACGGAGACGATACCGCAGACAGCCGATTCTTTCTTCAGTGAACTCCCACAACGGCAGCGACCGCCGAGATTGGCGGTCGCTGAACGTTTGTGCGATGGATCGAGCGACGCGAGGTTCGCCCGGGAAAAAGTGCGATCTAGACGCCGATACGCGAGTCGGCGCTGGTGGAAATCTCTTCCAAGGCGCCAGGCAGGTCGAACGCCCGCATGTCTTCCTGCATGGCGTTCCACGATGTGAGGTCGCTCGTGCCTCGGAGTAACTCGATCAGCGTGGCCCGGGCGGCCGCCAGATGCCGGCGATCGAGCGCGTCCAACTTCGGATCGACTTCAGCGAGCTTGATGAGGAGTTCGTCGTAGATCGCGATCTGCCGAAGCCGTTCGCGGGCAGCCACATCTTCGAAGGGCGTCGTGAGCATGGCCTGCAGAATCGTCGCAGTGCCGTGCACCGATTGGGCTTCATCGCCGTTGAGTGACGGCGCGGAGCGGGCGGTGTCGCGAGGTCGAATCACTGGAGGAGGCGGGCCGTAGACGCCAGGACCGAGCGACTCCCATTCAGTGCCGGCTCCCGGCGTGTCACGGACGAAGTTTCCCGAGGAGTTGTTCGAATCAACGCGACCGCCGCGCAGGCCGACGTACCAGACCACCGCTGTAAGGGCGATCGCGGCCGCTGCCGCCAGCAGGCCCAACGAGCCGGAGACGCGGGTCCACTGCATCGTGCGACGGCGGCGAACTCGATGCAGAACGTTCGACTCGAAGTCCGACGGCAGGGCAATCTCGCCACCGATCCGCGATCGATAGCTGGGATCGTTGGCGCACAACGCACGGATGGTTTCGTCGCTCGCCTCCGCACGCTCCAGCAACTCGCGGCAGGTCTTGCATTCGATGAGATGACGATCAGCTTCGAAACGCTGCGCGACGGCCAACTCTCCGTCGAGATACGGAGAGAGGAGTACCTTGAAGTCCACGCAGTCCAGAGAAGGGTTCGGGCGATTCATGTCGATTCACTGACGGATCGTGTGTCGTCAGGCCTCGCGGTAGCGGTTGATGTCGTAGGAGCTCGGCTGTTGTGATTTTGCGTCGAAGTTGGCGTCGAGTTCGCCGAGCAGCGCAAGCCGCGCCCGGTTGAGCCGACTCATCACCGTTCCCACAGGAACTCCGAGATGTTCGGCGATCGCCTCGTAGCTCATGTGCTCGTTCACGCGAAGCATGAGCATGGTCCGCTTGTCGGTATCGAGGCGAGCGAGCGCCCGCTCGATGCGCTGAACATCTTCGTCGCGCTCCAGTTGTCGCTGTGGCGTGACTTCCTTGCTACCCCGTTGGTCACCGAAGTCGTCCGGCAGGGCACCAGGACGCTTGTCCCGATGCAATGCGTTGATCGATAGATTCGTGACTGTCGTCCGGAGCCAACTCGAGTACGCGGGCTCGCCGGCGTCAGGCGGACTGCGCCAGAGCTTGATGAACGCCTCCTGAACCAGTTCCTCCGCGCGGTGTCGGTTGCGACAGATGCTGGCGGCGTGGGTGATGAGCCCGGGGCCGAGGCGTTGCATCCAGTGGCGAAGGGAGTCTTCTGAAACGTTGCCGGTCATGGACGTGGGGACCGAAGGCGGGGGACAGTCGTCCCTGCCGAGGCGTGCGAGCAGATCGACCCAATCGATGCTGGGTGATTCCGGAACCGACCCAAGAATACAGGCGACCGATAAGAAAGATCACCGGGCTGGAAGAAGCTCAGGGAGAGGTATGCCCGAAAGATCTCGCGGCCTCGGTCTGGGGGCGCTCGTAGCCGTCGAGTTTCGGATCGACGTCGAGAATCTGCTCGCTCTTCATCGTCCCGACGAAGTCGCCGAGGATTGATCGAGCGGCTGGCAACTCTGCGGAGTTCCAAAGATTGGCCTCGACCGAGAGTCCCTTCGCATCGGCCCCCCCCGCGATCGTCGAGAACTTCTTCAGCGTTCCAGGCAGCCAGGTGATGAGGTTGGCGAGGAACGAACTCCCGGTGATGTGCGCAAAGCCAATCGGCGGTTCGAGCACCGCGTACGCGGTCTCCGGATCAATGATGGTGTTCGCCCGGACGAGCGTATTGGCGCAGCTCCCGAACGCGACGAACCGCTTGGCTCGTTTGACGATCGCTCGTTCCACCGTGATGCCCTCCGCCAAGAACCTCGGTGTGGGTTTCTCGCCTTCCTTCAAGGTGAGCGGTGCGGGGAGAACACCGGTCTCGGCGAGACCGATTGCGATCGCGGTACCGATGCCAGGGGAGAATCGGCACCGTTCGAGGATCACACTCGCTGAGCCACCGTCGATCGCGACTCCATACTCGTCGGGCGTGTTCGCTCCGCCGACGAATTGCACCGCGCTGAGCGCGATGTCTGTCGATGCGGAGATGTGAACGCCGCTCTGGTACCACGCTTCGATACGGCAGTCTTTGAGCGTCATGTGGTCGGTCTGATCGATGCTGATCCCGGCCTTCTCCGCAAAGTCGCCGGTCTTGGCGACGTAGACGTTGAGCAGTGAGATGTTGGTCGCACGGCCTTCAGCGTCACCTGCGATGACGATCCCCGCGCGGCGGGCATCGCTGATGACGATGTTCTCGATGCGCACCCACTTGGGCCTGCGAAGAAGAATGCCCACGTCATCAGCGACGATCGTGGAGACGGTCTTGGGGTCGGGACTGCGGATGACGATGGGATTCTTCGGCTCCCCGCAAAGGTCGTCGAAGCGAGCTCCCCGGTGCGTGCCCGGCATGAGGATGACCTCGTCACCGGGCTTCAGTCTCTCTTTCAGTTTGGACCAATCGTCGCCGGGCCGAACGAGATACTGGGCGGCGGCGGCGGGCATCGAGAGCCCGAGCACACAACTTGTCGCGAGCGTCCCCAGAGCGAGCAGGAAGGGCATCGGTCGATTGGTCGTCATGTGGGACTCTCGTGCAAACTCCGACATCCAATCGTGTACGCCGTGCGTTTCACGCCAGAATGCGATCGGTCGGCGAAGGCAGTGTGCTGCGGAGGACGGCCGCGGGCTCAGGGAATCGAGCGGACCAGCGCTGGAGACGTGCGGGCATCAGAACCGTATCGCCGTGGCGGATTCGCAAAGCGCGACCGTTCGGACCCGCTAACTCTGCGGAACCTTCCAGCACCGACCATACCACCGGAACATCGTTGGTGACCACGGGAAGCGTGGCGTTTGGCGATACGTCGATCCACTCGACTTCGAAGAACGGGGTCCGACAGAGCGACCGCGTCTGAAAGCCGGCGGTCTGAAAGGGCTGGAGGTCCTTTCGTCGAACAATGCCGGGGTATCGATCCTCTTGTGCGGTACCGAACCGCATACACCGGCGGGCTTGCTCCAAATGCAGCGGACGAGCGGGATCGTGACGACCCCAATCGAAGACGCGAAAGGTCGTATCACTCGGTGTCTGCACTTCAGCAACGAGGAGACCGGCGCCGAGAGCGTGACAGATCCCGCTGGGGAGATAGATGCAATCGCCGCGCTCAACGCTCACGGCATTGAGATGCGGAACGATGCCCGGACCTTTCGGGTCCTGCAGATCGCTGAAGAACCGCTCGCGATCGACGTCAAGTTTCACTCCTCGGTAGACAATCGCGCCCGGAGCGGCATCGAGCACAATCCATGCCTCGGACTTCAGGGAGGCGCCGGGTGTCGCTGCTGCGAACGCGGCATCCGGATGCACCTGAATCGACAAGTGCTCGTTGGCGTCGAGGTACTTCACCAGAAGCGGGAAGCCGCCGTCGTCGGAGAGCGACGCGAGTCCCATGATCGCGTCGGCTTGGGTGTTGAGCACCTCGCGCAGCGACTTGCCCGACCACGGGCCGCACGCGATATGGCTTCGGCCGTCTGTGACTCCCAGCGGCAGATCGGCGAGTTCCCAACTTTCGCCGATACGAACGCCTGCGGGGACACGCTTCCCGAGTCGCCGCAGTCGATCCCCGCCCCATGCCCGCTGCTTCAGCAGCGGTTCGAAAACCAAGGGCTCCAGTTCGAAGGTCATCGCAATCGCCACCCCTCAGATGGTCATGCCGGTGATCTTCGTCTCGAACACGATGCGGTCGTTGACCACTCCCTGAGCCAGACATGTGAAGCGCCGGGCACTCGAACTGATCTCCTTTGCGAGGAGATAGAGCGTGTCACCCGGGACAACTTGCCCTCGAAAGCTCGTGTCATCGCAACGTGTGAAACCGAGGAAGCCAAGGTTCTTGTACTTGATGCGCTGAAGGTAGCTCGAAGTCTGGGCGGCAGCCTCGATCATCAGGACACCCGGGTACAGCGGCCGGCCCGGAATATGCCCTGGCACCCAGAACTCGTCGTGACGGACGAACTTCACGCCAAGTAGGCACACCATCTGATCGTCGTGCCAGATGATCTGGTCCAAGTGGCGCATGTGCCCGGCCTGCGGGTTGACGCGTTCGACGTCCGCGGTGGTTCCGACGACAACGCTCTTGTCGATGCTGGCGATATCAAAGAGGAGCTGAACAGGCACAGGTGCGCTACTCGAGTGGGAATCGGAGAGGGAAATGCGGCCGACGGGCCTTCGCGTCGCCACGCGAAAACGGGAGGAACTTCCTCGATCCCGCGCGCAGCGCGGAGAATCAGTCGATCCAACGTCGACTCGCGATGAGGGAAACGCCCCCAACGAGAGAGCTCCCGCGGACTGACAAGGTTGATCAGACCTTCGGGCCGGGCTTCGCTGCTGGCTTCGCAGGAGCCGCCGGCGCTTCGTCAGCGCCGCGAGCATCCAAAATCGCGGCCCGCAGGTCCTGTGCGGCCTGACGAACCTCTTGCATGATCTTGCGGACGCGGGTGCCGGCGGCCTTGTTGCCACCTTCAGCCTTCTTCACGTCGTCTACCACTTCGGTCACGAGCTTGACAAGTCGGTCGTAGGCTTCCATCGGAATGCCGTTCCCCAAATGGTGGAAAAGAGAGGGGAGCCTCGGAGACCCCGGGAACCCGGGGGTCGAGACTCCATGAGCGGGCAGAATACCGCTCCAGAGGACCCTCTGGGCCTCGTTGAAGCACTCTTCCCCTCGGATAGTCCAGCAAATTCACGAAAAAATGGCTTTGTTATCAGGCATGCGTGACATGCCGGACCGCCTTGACGATGCTCAGGCACTCCTTGAACTGCGGATCTGCGGCATCGCCGAGCAACTCGTAGGTCGCCCCGAGCGTCCCCGTCAGCACCGCGCCCGCAGCCTGCAGTCGCTGCAACGCAGGCGAAATCTGATCGCGCTGCCCACTGGAACTCGCGTCGGTCACCAGGAACACCTGTCGACCACCAGCAAGGAGGTCGAGCGACGTCTGGAGAACGCAGACGTGGGTCTCCACGCCACACACCAAGACGCTCGTAATCCGGTGACGGTCAAGAAAGGCGACAGTCTCCGGGACGGCAGCACTGAACCGAGTCTTCTCGACGATCAGCGTTCCCGGCCGGATCTTTGCGCGGAGGGCCTCCACCGTGCGTCCGAGGCCCTTGACGTATTGCTCGGTCACCAACGTTGGGAGCCCGAGCGTCGCAGCGACATCCAGCAGCAGTCCGCAGTTGAACGCCACGTCGGTCCCGAGATGGATCGAGGACTGCAGTCGCTCCTGCACGTCGATGACGAGGAGAGCGGTCGAATCACGTCGCAGTCGCGGAATCGGCATGGACCGCTCAGACCTTCAAATGCGGCTCGGCCGCGAGGACGGCGCCGTATCGGGCGCGAATCGGTTCGACGATGTCCTGAACGAATCGCTCGACTTGTTCCGCGCTGCGACCGGTGGCGGCGGCGGCATCACAGACCTTTGGGAGATCAACCTTGCTGAACAACGGATCGCGAACAAGCCGCTCCAGCAGGTCGTTGGGCTTGCCCTCACCCTTCACTCGCGCCGCTGCCGCGTGGCTGTGCACGCGGATCGCCTCGTGGGCTTCCTGCCGATCGGCGCCGGTTTTCGCTGCGGCGAGCATCAGATTCTCGCTCATCATGAACGGCAACTCGGCCTCGAGGTGGGCTCGCACCATGTGCTCGTGAACAACGAGTCCGCCACAGACATTCGCCATGATGTCGAGTGCCCCGTCGAGGGCGAGAAACGCCTCGGGCAGCGAGAGTCGGCGGTTCGAGCTGTCGTCGAGTGTCCGCTCAAGCCACTGCGTCGCAGCGGTATCGAAGCCGTTGTGGACGATGCTCATGACGAAGCGAGCCAATCCGGTGGCTCGCTCGCAGCGCATCGGATTGCGCTTGTACGGCATCGCCGACGAACCGATCTGATCTGTTTCGAACGGTTCCTCGATCTCCTTGAGATTGGCAAGAAGTCGAAGGTCGTTGCAGCACTTGTGCACCGCCGCCGCTGCAACCGCCAGCGACGAGAGGATCTGTGCGTCGACGATGCGTGTGTAGGTCTGGCCGCAGACTGAGTAGCACGATGCATCGGCCCAGTTGGCGGCGCGGCCGAGCCGCTGCACGAACAGCGATTCAAGACGATCGACGTTCGCGGCATCATCGCCCAGCAACGACAGAAAACTCGCTTGCGTGCCGGTCGCGCCGCGGAGGCCCTTGAGGCGGAGACCGCGTCTCCTTGATTCGACTTCTTCGAGCGCTATCGCAAAGTCCTGGGCCCACAACGTGGCGCGCTTCCCGACGGTGGTCGGCTGCGCGGGTTGGTAGTGGGTGAAGCCGAGTGTCGCGAGGCTCTTTCGTTGAACCGCAAAGCAAGCCAGACGATCGACGACGCGGGCAAGCTTGGTCGCGATGAGGCCAAGCCCTTCTCGGAGGATGAGAACATCCGCGTTGCACACGACATCCTGGCTGGTCGCGCCGAGATGGATGATCGCACGGGCGTTGGGGGCCACGTCGCCGAGGGCGTGTACGTGGGCCATGACATCGTGTCGCAGCTTTGCTTCATGCCGCGCAGCGTTGTCGAAGTCGATGTCATCCAGATGGGCGCGGAGCTCGGCGATCTGGGCTTCGCTCACTGGAAGTCCAACGTCGCGTTCGCTTTCGGCAAGTGCCAGCCAGATGCGACGCCACGTCGAGAACTTGCGCCGGGCGCTCCACAGCGAGCGCATCTCGACGCTGGCGTTGCGGGTCTCCAGTGGAGATTGGTAACCATCGTGGATCGAGGTCGACATCACGCCTTCACCTTCAGCTCTTGACCGCGGAGAATGCGGCCGATGTTCGAACGGTGCTTGTAGACGACGAGGATCGTGATCACCCCAAGGACGATCAGGGAGGGCCGCGACGCTCGGAACGAGGCCGTCGGATCGCTTGCGATCAGGCAGCGGATGATGACCACTGTCGGGATCGCAATGGTTCCGAGGATGCTTGCGAGCGAGACCATCTTGGACAATTTGACGGCCAGGATCCAGACGACGAGCGCCGCCGCCGTTGGCACGGTCAGCGGCGTCCACATCGCCAAGAACGCGCCAAAGCCAGTCGCGATGCCCTTCCCACCTTTGAAGCGAATCCAGGGGCTGAACACGTGACCCAGCAGGGCCGCGGCAGCGGTTGCGAGCCACGCCCAGAGATCGGTCTCGGCGATAGCGACGGCGGGGATTCCGAGGACACCCTGGACCGAACCAGCCAGCAGCACTGGGCCGGCGCCCTTGGTGGCGTCGAGGGCGAAGCAGAGAAATCCCCACTTCCTGCCGAGAACGCGGCCAACGTTCGTGGAACCGATGTTGCCCGAGCCGTGGGCTCGGATGTCCACACCCTTCGACTTGGCGATGAGCAATCCGAAGGGAACGCTTCCCGAGAGGAACGCGAGGATCTGCAGAAGAAGCCACGACATGCGGGCTGCTAGTCTCCGCGATTTGAGAGAACTCCGCCATGCCGACCCTCGCCGCACGCCCTTCGTCGGAACCGCTCCCGCTAGGGACGATTCGGACGTTGAAGCGGGAGGGCGGGCGCGGGGTGTATCTCGTCCGTCTACCTGACGGCGACCACGAACTGGTCAAACGTTGGCCGCTGAGCCCTTGGACGCTCTTCAAGTGCCTGCTCGGTATTGCTCAGCCGCAGCGGCAACTGCGCGGCGCCCGACGTCTGCTTGCGGCGGGCATCGCGACGCCGCGACCGCGCGGTGGCGTCAGGCTCACCACACGCGGCGGGACGTCGCTAGAAATTCGGCTGGAGTGGGTCGAAGGGCAGTCGCTGCTTGAGCGTTTGCTCGTGACCGACGACGCGGAACGCAGTCGACTTGGCGCGTCGATGTCCGAGTTGCTGCAGCGCATCGAGGCTGCTCGCCTCTTTCATCGCGACGGGAAGCTCTCCAACTTCGTGGTGACACCGCACGGCGCGATCGTGGCCATCGACCCCGTCGGCGTTCGACGATCACGCGATGCACGACGCGAACGAGAGCGGGCGATCGAGGCGCTGGCGTGCGAGTTCAAGCCCGAAGGAGAAGGGCGATGTCCGGCGTTCTTCAATGCGGTGCGATCAGGCTTCGGTGTGAGTTCGCAGCAGTGATGCGATCGCCGCGCTGACGTCGGCGATCGCGATGCGATCGATGCGACAGTACGCCTGTCGATCGTCGGCGACGAGTTCCTCGGGCAGGAACGGTTCCGCGATCAGGACGCGCTCGGGCACGTCGCGCAACACCGTCCATCGATGGTCGGTGGGTCCGAACAGGGCCACCGATGGAATGCGAAAGGCCGCCGCGATGTGCCTCGGTCCGGTGTCGTTGGTGATGACGAGTCGCGCCGATGCAACGATCGCTTTGAGCCCGCCAAGTGACAACGGGTAGGACGTGAGGTCGACGATCGGCACCGTCGAGGCGGCCAGCACCTCAGCGATGGTCTCCCGCTCCTCTGGACTCCCCGACACCGCGCTGGCGATTCCGTGCACCCGGAGGAGTTGGGCCGCGATTGCAGCGAAGCGTTCGGCGGGCCAGCGCTTCGCCGGATTGTTGCCGCCCGGAATCAGAAGCGCGAAGGGGCGCGCCGTTCCCTCGAGCGCTCGGACTGCGGCGCTTCGATCGGCGTCGCAGAGGCCCAGGCGAGGACGACGGTCGGTGATCGCGATCCCCAATCCGGTCTGCACGAGATCGCAATAGAAGTCGACAGTCGAGACGGGGCGGGCCGCTGGTGCGGCGACGCGATCCGTGAGTAGCAGGCCACGACCATCGCGGTCGTAGCCGACGCGCCGCGCCGCGCCCGAGAGACGCAGCGCGAGCGCCGACCGAAAAGAGTTCGGAAAGAGGATCCCGATATCGGCGCGCAGCGATCGCAACCGTCGCCCGCCCCGCAACGGACCAAGAGCCCCGGCGAAGCGATCGACGACGACGTCGTCGAAGACCGCCCGATCGGTCGCGAGGTCGGCGAGGATCCCATCAATGCCAGGGCGGCACACGAGCGTGATGCGAGCGTGCGGCCAGGCGTTGCGAAGCGCGATGAACGCAGGCGTCGCCATCACCGCGTCGCCCAACCACGAAGGAGCGAGGACGATCACGCGTTCCGGAATCTCGCTCACGGCCCTGCATCCCAGATCGGCGAGCCGTACTTGCCGCGATGCCACGCGTCGGTCACGCGACGCAGTTCGGCGGCCAGCACTGTCGCGACCATCGGGGCGCCGTCAACAATGATCGTGACGCTGTCGTCGTCGTGCCCGACGGACGTCACGCGAACGCCGTTCCGTTCGGCGATGGCGTGGATCGTCGCGATCACCATGGCGAGCGTCCCCCGGTCCGTGAGCGGGCCGTCGCCGTTGCCGCCGCTGAGGACCCGGAGCGTCACGGCCGAGCGAGTGTCACCGCGATCTCTGGAACCTGTCATGGTTCAGCGACTATCGAAGAGGAGGAGTGCGATGGTCGCCAGTTGCGCCAGGACCGCCGCGGCCATCCAGCGGGCAAAGAGTTGCAAGTCGCTGAGTTCAAGCATGGCGAAGACCGCGATGACCACCGTCAGCAACTGGGTTGCCGCAGCCGCGAGCCGCAACGGTCCGAACTCGTCGCGTCGGGTGCGGTCGTTGCGGACTTCTTCGACGAGTTCGACGAGAGCCCGTCGCAAGGGCTCAAGCGCGGGCTTCGCTCCGCGTCGGGCTTCCTTCGACTTCTTGCGCTTGCCTTTGGTTCGTGGCATCGCGGCGACCGAACTCGCGCTGGGAGTCGCGCCGGGTTTGGGCTTCAACTCGACAGCGCTCTTGGCTCGATCGTCGGAGCGGCGCTGGGCGTTGGATGAATCGTTCATCCGGTGCCAGAGGACCGTATCCACAGCGTCGAGGAAGTCGGCACCAACGAATTCGGGGTTCGCAGATTCGACGACAGCCGGATCGCGACCAATCAGCACCGTACGACATCCCGCAGCACGGCCAGCGATGATGTCTCGCGCGTGGTCGCCGATCATCCAGCCGCGATCGAGATCAAGCGCGAGATCACTGGCGGCCTGCAGCAGCATTCCGGGCTGCGGCTTTCTCCATGGATGCTCCCGTCGATAGTCGGGATGCGTGCCGTCCGGATGGAAAGGGCAGTAATAGAAACGATCGATGACCCGTGATCCGCCGCTGCCTTCGTCGACGAGTTGCGCGATGCGAGCATGCACCTTGTCGACGTCGGACTCGCTGTAGCGACCACGGGCGACGCCGCCTTGATTGGTCACCACGACAAGTCGGAACCCCGCGTCCTTGAGTCGCTTCAGCCCCTCAGCGACCCCGGCAAGCAACTGCACCTTCGACGGATCGCCGAGGTCTCCACTGTTGTCGATCAGCGTGTTGTCGCGGTCAAGAAAGACGACAGGATCCACGGAACCCCCGAAACTTGGTGGGTGCGAGGCGAAGAACGTCGAACGTTCCCATGAAGCCCCTCATGAAGCCCATACGGTACCCAAATGCTCTCGCGAACTACACCACCACAGCGGATGGAGAGCCCTTGATCGGACTTCCGACGTAATCGCCGAAACTCGTACCGATGCCCCGGGCCGCGATGATCAAGGGATGGTCGATCGGCACCAGACGCTGCTTACCGGCCGCAAACAGCAGGTCGACGTCCTTGAACTCGTTGCTGTCACGGACCACCATGCGACCAATGCCGCCTCGCATGAGCGTGTCGAGCGCGTAGTAGCCGAAATTGGTCCCGAGGACGCGGTCCGCAGCGATCGGCGTGCCACCGCGCTGGATGTGACCGAGCACGGTGGTACGTGTCTCGGCCCCGGTTCGCTTCTCGATCTCCTTGGCGACGTAATGTCCGATGCCGCCAAGTCGAACCGGATCCGGACTCGTCGGGTCGTGTCGCGCGACCATTTGCGCACCATTCTTTGGCTTTGCACCTTCGGCGACAACCACGATCGCGAAGCCCGGGCCGTTCTGCATCCGCGACTGGATGTAGTCGCTGACGACGTCGAGATCGAAGGGGATCTCGGGAAGAAGAATCACATCCGAGCCGCTCGCGATGCCGGCGTGCAACGCGATCCATCCGGCGTTGCGTCCCATCACTTCACACACCATCACACGATGATGGCTGTCGGCGGTCGAGTGCAGGCGGTCGAGCGCATCGGTCGCCGTGGCGACCGCGGTGAGAAAGCCGAACGTGATCTCGGTGCCGACGAGATCGTTGTCGATAGTCTTGGGAACGCCGATCACGTTGACGCCCGCCATGACCAGGGGCGCCGCGCAGGCCATCGTGCCGTCGCCGCCGATCACCACGAGAGCGTCCATGCGATTCCGGTTGATCGTGTCGAGACAGCGATCGGTGACATCTCGGAAGATGGGATGGCCGTGGGCATCGAGACCGACGCAATACCGAGCGGGATTTGCCTTGTTGTGACTGCCGAGGATCGTGCCGCCGCGCGTCAGAATGCCTGAGACGTCCTTGAAGCTGAGAGGTCTGGTTCGATTCTCGATGAGTCCGAGGAATCCGTCCTCGATGCCGACCACTTCGATGCCATGCATGCGCATCGCAGTCTTGGCGACAGCGCGGATGACGGCGTTCAGTCCTGGACAGTCGCCGCCGCCGGTGAGGACACCAATGCGACGGATGGCGTGAGCTGGCGTCATGGGCAATGCGTTCCTCGTGCTGCCTGTTCGAGCGGCACCCGAGCATGGACGGTACGAGGAGGAAAAGAGGTCAGCCCGCAGGGAAAGAGGGCGGATTGCGACTCCCGACCGCACAGAAGCGATCGGCGAAGAATCGGAAGAGGGTACCATCGACTCCCTTCGACGCAATGATTCATCGCGGGAGCAGCATCTCAAAACCTGCACGGACCCGTGAACACCCCATGAACCTCATTCCCCGCGCGCCGAGCCATCGATGCCAGGCGTGTTGAAGCAAGACCCCGTGGAGCGCACTGTGCAAGAGCCGTCCGTACCGACCCCCGACACGCAACCTCCCTCCGATGGCTCCGACCTCGTCGCTGCTCGCAGGGAAAAGCTTCGCCAACATCGCGAAGTGTTAGGAGTCGAGCCGTACGGTCAACGCGTCGATGGCATCGTGACCCTCCGACACGCGCGGTCACTCTTCTCGGAGGAGGCGCATCTCCGCAACGAAGCAACGGCGAAGACGCCATCGCCCGACGATGCTCGAGTCCGTGTTCGTGTCTGCGGCCGGGTGATGCAGTTCCGCGACATCGGCAAGCTCGTCTTCATCTGGGTGCGCGACCATACCGGCGACCTGCAGGTGAGCATTTCCAGGAACTCAACGAGCGAGCGCGACTTCGAAATCACCAAGCGACTCGACTACGGTGACATTGTTGTCGTCGACGGCCCCATCGGTCGAACCAAGAGCGGCGAGGTTTGCGTATGGGCGACCGCCATCACGATCCACGCGAAGTCGCTCGTTCCGCCACCGGAGAAGTGGCACGGACTCACGGATCCCGAGACCCGCTATCGCAAGCGCTACATCGACATGTACGCCAACCCCGAGGTCATCCGCACCTTTGAGGCGCGCTCGCGCATCGTCTCGGGGATGCGCCGCTTTATGGAGCAGCAGGGCTACATCGAGGTCGAGACGCCGATGATGCAGCCGCTGGCTGGCGGCGCCGCAGCGCGTCCCTTCGTGACGCATCACAACACCTTGGATATGTCGCTCTTTCTGCGCATTGCGCCGGAGCTTTATCTGAAGCGTCTGCTCGTCGGCGGCATTCCGAAGGTGTTTGAGATCAATCGCAACTTTCGCAACGAAGGCGTCGATCGCAGCCACAATCCCGAATTCACGGCGATGGAGGCCTATCAGGCCTTCGGCGACTACATGACGATGCTCGCGCTTGTGGAGGGCCTCGTTCACGCCTTGGCATGCGACACGTGGCGCGAGCGCACGGCCCAGGCACTGCCGGTCGAGGGCAGCGAAACGGCACCGCTGCTGCCGTTTGGCGAACTGCGCATTGACTACACCGCTCCGTTCGAGCGGATCACCTACGGCGAGCTCTTCGAAAAGGCCTGTGGGTTCCCGATGACGGACATGGAGAAGGTCCGGGCCAAGGCCCGCGCGATCCACGTGAAGGACGAGGCCAAGCTCGACGATTGGCTGGTGGTCAACAAGGTGTTTGAAGAAGTCGCCGAGCCGCTCCTCGATCCGCAGCGTCCGACGTTCGTGATGGACTATCCCAGCGCCATCTCGCCACTCACGCGCCCCAGCCGCGTGAACCCCACGCTTTGCGAGCGCTGGGATCTCTTCATCGCCGGCATGGAGATCGGTCCGGCCTACAGCGAGCTCAACGACCCCGACATCCAACGCGCCAAGTTCAGCGAGCAGCTTCGAGGCGCCGATGATGAGGAAAGCACGTTCCGCTCGCTCGACGAGGATTTCCTGGAGTCGCTTGGCGTCGGCATGCCCCC
>JBBQCR010000011.1:0-22501 GCA_038318935.1 Phycisphaerales bacterium | reverse complement strand
GGTAATCGTCTCTACATGTTCTGCTGCAAGAAGTGCATCGTGAATTTCTCCAAGAACAGCGGGCGCTACGAGTCGGCCTACGAGAAGGACCTGATCGCCAAGCAGAAGCCGACGTATCCCCTGGATACCTGCGTCGTCTCCGGCGAGAAGCTCGGAGACAAGGCGTACGACTTCGTCATCGGTCATCAGCTCGTCCGCACCTGCTGCGATGATTGCGCGAAGAAGGTACTGAACAATCCCGCCCCTTCTTTGGCGAAGATCGACGCCGCCGCGAAGACCAGCGGATCGGACAAGAAGTCGAAGTGATCAGCCGGCGCTCGCGTGTTCTACGCGCCGACCGCCGTCGATGAACGTGAAGGAAGGGCGAGACGCTCACCGCGCGTCTCGCCCTTCACGTTTCCGTCCCGCAGGATTGACGCCGGAGATGCAACCATTTGATGTTCGCCCTGCCCATCATCGCGTTTGCCGCCCTTCTGCTTGGCGACCCTCCAGCGCCGTCGAAGGGCATTGGTATCGAGGAGGCCCTTCGCGACATTGATCCCTCGGTCCGTCCGCCGAAGCGATTCGCGCTCGTTCTGGGCGTCGCTGACTACCAGGACAACCGGATCGTTGATCTGCCGGCGTGCGAGCGGGACGCCCGCGATCTCGCGGCAACCCTTCTTGATCCGGCGGCTGGGCTCTTCGCCAAGGAGAACCTCACGCTCCTGGTGAACGGTGAGGTAACTCGCAACACCGTCGTTGCAGCGCTGGACACGTTGGCGCGGCGGGCGGGCCCGGACGATCTCGTGGTGGTCTTCTTCTCAGGACACGGTGCGACCGACGAGAAGGGTCGCGCGTATTGGGTGATGAGCGACACCAAGGTCGACCAGTTGCGGGCCACGGCGATGCCGGAAGTCGAGATCACCGAACTGCTGGGTGAGATCAAGACGCGCCGACTCGTGACCCTCATCGACGCTTGCTACTCGGCGGCGACCGCGAACGTCAGCGCGACCAAGAGTCTCGTCGACCTGAGCAAGGTCTATCCGAGTTTCAAGGGCGACGGCCGCGTGGGCATCACCGCCAGCAAGGGCGACCAGCTCAGCATGGTCATCAACGACGCGAAGGATCCGGGCTTCGGCCACAGTGCGTTCACCTATCACCTTATCGAAGGCTTGCGCGGCAAAGCAGACGCCAAAGGCAACGGCGATGGTGTAATCGAGCTCGACGAACTCTGGAACTACGTCAAGGATCGCACGATCGAGACTGCGCGGCTGCAGGGCGGCAATCAGGAACCGCAACTGAAGGGACAGCTCGGCAGCCGATTTCTCCTGGCGGTGGACGGACCGCGCCTTGAGGCAATCGCTCTGACGCGACGATCCGACGCCGAGCGCGACAAGGTCCGACTCGAAACGCTCCGCTCGATGTTCGCGGGCGACGAGATCACCGCCGCACAATTCGAAGAGGCGAAGGTCGTGCTCAATGCACCACTCGCTACGCTAACGCCGCCGCAGCGCAGCCGCCGCGACACCTTCGTCGAGTGCGCCGACGGACGGCTGCCTCCGAAACACCTTGCCTCGGTGCTCGCGTCGATCGATGCCGCGCCCGCAAGTCCATCGACCGCGGTCGCGCCGGCGATGACCTGGCCGGATCTCTTCGCCACGACCGCCAGTCGTTTCACCGAAATCGAAGCGCCGGTCGCTATCGTCTTCGATGTCGATGCCTGCGACGGACGACCGGAACTTTCGCGATTCGCTCGCGCCGCCGCCCGCTGGCCGGTGAACACATGGTCGACCGACACCAAAGCCCTTCCGCGCAGCGTCGGTCTGATCGTCGATCCCCTGCCCGAAACGGCGGATACCACGTTGCTCGTGCGCGGGGCGGTGCGGGAGACGCGAAGCGATGCGTTGCTTGCGAGTCTGTTGGTTGCGGCCGCAGCGCCAAGCGTGAGCGGGACGATCGGACGCGAGCGCGTTGATCGCGACGGCGCGGTGTCCGCGAGGATCGCTCCTCGCTGCGTGTTCACCCTCCTCGGAGACCCGGATGGATTGGATCGCCTGCTGGATCGCTCCGTCGAGCGCCGCCCCGCGTGGCGAATCGCGCTTGCATCGGCAAGCCGTGACGGCGCCGCGGTCGCGGGCGCCGCTGACGGGCTCTGGTTCGTCGAGCGTCTGGCTCGCATCGCGCCACGGTCCCGCGGCGGATTCTTCGTCGGGAAGGTGTGGGAAGATCTCGCGCTGCCGGATCCCAAACTGTGGGAAGAGGACTGGCAACGGGCAACCAACCGACTGACGTCCGTCTCAGCGAGCGGCACTCCCAATGGCGAGTGGCTGCGCTGCACGGTTCGACTCACGTTTCTCGAGGCCTCCGACGTTGAGATCGCGCTGCCCGGCTGGGCCTCCTTCTCCGAGCGCATGTCCGAGCGATTTGGCGCGGAGCATGCGCGCGGACTCGACACCCAACGTGACGGCACGTGCATCGTCTTGCGTTGCGAAGTGAACATCGCATCCCTCGCGGCGTGGATTGACCGCTCCATCGCCCTGCCCGGTAGCTTGCTCGCTCGGCCTGACGATGCGGCACCGGTCACTCCGACCCAACACTGAACCCATTCCACGTTGCAACCCATGACCAAGATGTCCAAGATCCCGACCCTTGCCCTTCCGTGTCTCGTTTTGAGCTCCATCACGGCATGCCTCAACGCCGCACCGCCAGCTCTCCCGGCGGCACCGCAAGGCAAACGTGAGATGCGCGCCAACGACACCCGAAGTACGGGCGAACTCGTCGATCTTGATCGTCTGGACGAGAAGTTCGGACTGACGATCGCGACCGCCGACGGGCGCGCGGAGTACGTGGAAGGCGAGCGATTCACAGTCAACATCTCCGCCGCGATCGACTGCTACATCACGCTGATCGCAATCGATCCGGCAGGCGAAGCGACTGTGCTGGTCCCCAGGCCTGGCGACGAGTCGGCGCAAGTGATGATCTCGCACGGCGAGACTCTGACGGTGCCTTCGAACGGCGCTGCCTTCAAGGCCCAGCCACCGCACGGGCTCACGCGATTGAAAGTGATTGCCACGACCGAGCCGCTCGTTCTTGTCGCCTCGAAAGACGTGGGGAAGCCATCGGATCGGGTGCGCCTCGTCATCGACAGCGTGAAACGATTGAAGGCGAGCGGTGCTCCCGCAGGATCCAAAGGTGTAGGCATCGACACAGGAGACGTCGACGAACACTGGGCCACCGCCGAACTGAGGCTCATCACCGGCAAGGATAAGTCTGACGTCGCCAAGCGCCGCGCCGAGCAGAATCGCTCGATCCTCGACAAGCTCCGATTGGCGGAACCCGAAGAGGCTGACGCCCCGCAAGCCGCGAAGGAACGCCCTCCGCGGCTGAACACCAAACCCGAGGCCAGCGTGATGAGCAATCCGGATCCCGCCGACGAGTACCGCGAACGATGGGAAGGCGTGATCCGCGCCATGAACGGAAGCAAGTCGATCGGAACCCCCGCCGGTGTGCCCACCGGAACCAAGTTCGTCGCACCGCCACCCGTCATCAAGTCGCGCGTCGAGCCGCGTCCGGTGACGGATCTTCTCGTCGTGCGTCGAGCAGTCGCTGGCTCCAAGGGTGGTCCCGCGAAGGGATACTCGACCGAGCGCGTGCCGCTCGCTCCGGCAGGATCGAAGGCTGGTCCGATGACCGAGGAGGCCCTCAAACTCCGCATCGCCGAACTTCGGGCCAACGATCCGACGATCACCACCATCATCCCCAATCGGCAATGGACGACCTTCGCCGAGCCACCGACGAATCCTTTCTCCAATCTGCAATGGCATCTTCACAACGATGTCGCGTCGGATATCGATGTCAACTGGTTGATCAATGCCGTCGATGTGATCGATATCACCCCCGCCCTCGTCGGAGTCGTCGATCAAGGCGTGCACCTCAACGAAACTCGCCTCAGTCGGTTCCTCTGGACAAACTCCAAGGAGATCCCGGGAAACGGCATCGACGACGACAGCAACGGACTCATTGACGACGTGCACGGCTGGAACTTCGCGTCCAACTCCACGGACCTCTCAACCGACGACACTTCGTTCAATCACGGCACGTATTGCACGTCGATCATCGTTGGAAGTGAGACCGGCAAGCCAGGCTGGTTCTGGGGTATCGAGAGCAACGGGACGGTCATCCCAGTCGCGTGCATGGCCTTCGACAAGGAGAGTGGCACTGCGACGGGAACGCTGGAAAATACGCTGCAGGCGATCCGCTACGCAGCCGACAACGGCGCCAAGGTCATCAATCTGAGCCTCGGTGGCAGCTCGTCGGAACTCGACATCGCGCTGCTGAATCTGCATCCACTTTTCGACGAGCTTGAGCAGAAGGGCGTGCTTCTGGTGATCGCGGCAGGCAACGAGAACAAGGACATCGACACCAATCCTGTCTCGCCCGCGAGTCTGCCGCGACCAAACACCATCGTCGTGATGGCGATCGATCCTTCGGGCAACCCGGGCCGCGCATGGGATCCTCAGACCAAGACCTGGTCGCAATACAGCAACTGGGGGCGCAACACCGTGCACGTCGCCGCTCCCGGCACCATGATCCTCGGTATACCGGCGGTCGATCAAACGTCCTACGGCGATGGAACCTCGTTCGCCGCGCCGATCGTGACCGGCATGGCGGCGGTCTTGTGGGGCAAGCATCCGGAGTGGGATGTCGCCACTGTGCGCCGAGCGATTCTCGAGACCGTGCGTCCGATCGCAGGACTGGACGACAAGTGCCTTACGGGCGGGATGGTCGATCTCGACGCCGCAATGAAGTTCACACCGTGATCGTCACTCGCATCTGCGTTACTTCGGTATCGCCGCGGTCAGCACCTCAGGCGCGCCGTCGGTGATGAGGATGTTGTCTTCGATGCGGACGCCGCCGATGCCGAGCAGGCGATCGACGACCGTCCAGTCGACGCAATCGGCGAATCGCTCGCGGCGCACAGGATCGCGCAGGAGCGCCGCAATGAAGTAGATGCCTGGCTCGACGGTCATCAAGTAGCCGGACGCGAGCGGCAAGTCCACGCGCAGGGTCACGCCGCAGCACTTGCCTCCCGCTTGCGTTCCAGGCAAGCGCCCGCCGGCGTCGCGCACGCCCAACCCGACCATGTGTCCAACGCCATGCGGAAAGAAGAGCGCGATCGCCTCACGCTCCACCAGCGTTTCGGGCGAGCCCCGCAGGACGCCCATCGCAACGAGACCTCGCGCGAGATCAGTTGCGGTCGACGTGTGAATACTCCGCCACTGGACGCCTGCCCGACATTGCTCGATCGCCCGTACCTGAGCGTCGAGGACGACGTCGTACAACTCGGATCGCTGGCCCCGCCGCTCACCCGCCGTGAAGGTGCGCGTCACATCGGCGGTGTAGCCACCGATCATGCCTCCCGCGTCGACGAGCACCAATTCGCCATCGCGAATCTCGCGCGTGCTGGGCGAGAAATGCAGCACCGACGCGTTCGGACCGCTTCCAACAAGCGTTCCATACCCCACGTCATCGGCACCGGCGCGGAACATGGCCGCTTCCAGTTCGATCTGCACCAGCCGCTCCGTAGAGCCTGCACGCGTCATCTCGCGAGCTACTTCAAATCCCCGCGCTGTCGCGGCGACAGCGCGGCGGAGAATCGCAAGTTCCAGCGCGTCCTTCACACGCCGCGCGTGCAGCAGCCACTCGCCCAAGCGCTGCGAACGATCTCGATCGAACGTCGTGCCCGGGGGCGGCACACCAAGCCCAGCGAACCGACTGTTGCGGCGCCCTTCAAGCCACTCGTACATCTCCCCGAGCGGGCGCGTGCCTGGCTCGTCGATCGATTCGCGACCTTCCCAGACTCGCTCTGGCTCGGTGACTTCAGGAACGAAGTCGGCCCAGCCGTCGTGCGGATCAAAGGCAAGAATGCCGCCAGCGACGTCGCGCCCGGTCAGCCACCGGTAGTCCGGATGCACACGAAATGGAGAGGTCTGGTCCTGCCCGCCCGGAATTCCGATCGGACCGCCAGCGCCGATGAGCACCATGCAATCAAGCGAACCTGAGGCCCGCCACGCGGCAACCGCTCGCTCTCGTCGTACGTTCAGCGCTGACTGATCGAGTGTCGAATTGGACATGGTGCCTCACTTCCGCATCGCTGCCACGAAAAGTCCCGGTCCCTTTCGCTCCGTCTCGGCCCGGAGCCGACGGTAGCGCGGCGGCGCAAAGCCCGACGACTTCGCGAGCGAGGCGACGTCCGTTTCCGAGAAACCCAGATGCTGGTGCCCCATCGTCAGGCGGAACTCCTGATGTCCGTGGGCGACCATGTCGACGAAGAGCAGCGTTCCGCCGGGGCGAAGTGTGCGAGCAATTTCGCGCAGCGCCGCAGAGACGTCGGCGACGTGATGCAACACCAGCATCGCCACCGCGGCGTGAAACTCGCCCGCCTTTGCGGGAAGCGCGTTCAAGTCGCCCTCGCGAAAATCGACGTTGTCGAAATCGCCTAAGCGAGCCCGCGCCGCGACGAGCATCGATTGCTCACGATCGATGGCGACGACCTTCGCGGCGAACGGGGCCAGGAGTTCCGTCGCCTCACCGGTGCCGCAACCGATATCGGCAACGATCCAGTTCGGATCGAGTAGACCCAAGAGCGCTGCGCCCGTGCATCGCTCGCCAAAGAGTTCGCCGCGCAGTCGATCCCATTCGCGCCCCACGCGCCCGAAAAACGCACGGCTGTCCGCGCGGCGTTCGGACAGCACTTCGATGAGTCGAGCATCGTCTTCATCGAACTCCGGACTCGCTCCAAGACGATCGCGCGTCAGCGCCCAGAGCGACTGGGCGTCCGCATCAACGCCCCCCGCGGGCAGGACGTACAGCGTCGCCGTTCCTTCGTTCCGCTTCTGGACCAGCGCCGCCTCGAAGAGCATCTTGAGATGCCGACTCACCGTTGACTGTGGCAAGCGGGTGGCGCGAGCGAGTTCGCCGACTCCCAGTTCCTGCTTCTCGAGCAGCCGAAGCAGCCGCAGGCGCGTCAGATCCCCGAGCGTTCCGAGCCGCGCAAGCCAAGCATCGCGAGCTGGAGTGTCGTCATGTCGGGGCATGTCGGGGCTGCTCGTACATCACAGTCCCGGCGGCAACGCCGCGTCGGGACCGGGCTCGAAGCCCACGGCCCGCAGGCGCTCGACGACGATCGGGCTGTACGGGTTGAGAAAGTACGCCTGTCGAGCACGTCGAACCGCGAGCGCCTGACGTTCGGCGGCGTTCTTGGTGCTCGCGCTCTCGGCGAGCTCGGACGCGCGCACATACGCCTTCCACTGCGACTCGCCCTTGACCTGAAGAGCACTGGTGATCGCCATGTCCTCAAGATCAAGATCGTTGAGCTGGCGTCCGAGTTCGGCGAGCTTCAGCCAACTCTCGACTTCGGAGCGCTCGATGGCCCGGTCGCGAAGAAGCTGCGTGAGTCGTCCGCGCTCGTTGAGTTCGGCATAGACGTCCGCCAGCGCAAACGCGACCTGTTGGTTCGTGGGATTCGCCGCCGCCGCCGTCTCGATATGCGTGCGGGCTTCCTTCGGACGGTCGAGCTTCACAAGGCACATGCCATAGCGATACTCGGCCTCCCAATCGCCCGGATAGCGATCGATGATTTCCAGATAGGCGGGCGCCGCCTGATCGTATCGACCCCATTCGTAATGGAAATCGCCTTCGGCCCGACTCGCGTCGACCGAGGGCTGACTGCACGACATCGGAAGGAGCGCGAGCGATCCCACGAGAAGGGACATGAACGCGACGGCGAGAGGGCGCTGGAAAGAAGCCATGGGCGATCCGAGAGGAGACGTGACAGGCGGAAGCGGAGCGGATGATACGTCAGGGTGGGGGCTTTTCGGGGTCCAGCCGAGGAGGCGCCCGCACGATCTCCAAGCTCGCCAACCTCTCCGACTGATACCCTCCGGAAGCCGTGCAGTTCCCGATCGCTCTCCTCCTCCACCAGTTGCCCGACGGCTCGTCGCACGTCGATCTCCTGATCGCCCGCGACGATGCTCCGGTGGGCGACGAGGATCGACTGATTCCGACATGGCGGGTCGTCACGCGACCGGACCGTGCCCCCATCGGATCGTGTCTCCCCCTGACGCCCATTGCGGATCATCGCGGGCTATACCTTCGGCTTGCCGAACTTCGGACGCTGACGGGCGAACGCGGCGCGGTGACGCCGCTGCGGCGCGGCTCGGCTCGCCGAACGGGCTCGGAGGTCAAAGTCCGTTGGGACGACGGCGACCTCGAGACCTGGCAATGGACGGAATCCAGCGACCGGACCGAACTGACCGTCGTCGATCGTGTCGAAACGTAGTTGCCTCGAATCCCAACAGTGCCATCAGCGGCACACAGTTCCTATGTCCTGGACCCAACTCGTCATCGCTCTCTCGGTGCTCGTCGTCGGCATGAGCGGCGTCCTCATTCAGTTGGCGGGACTTCCTGGAACGTGGCTCATTCTCTTGCTCGCGGTGGCCATCAAAGTCGTTGAGACCTTCGTACCGCTCGGGCCGCAGGAATTACTCGGATGGTGGCCGATCATCATTCTCTTGGGGCTCGCGGCCGTCGGTGAGGCGGTGGAAATCGGTGCCGCAGCCGCCGGGGCCAAGGGCGGTGGCGCGAGTCGGCGCGGCATGCTCGGGGCGGTGATCGGAAGCGTCCTTCTCGCTCTCATCGCGACGGTCATGATTCCCATACCAGTTGTCGGCTCACTCATCGGCGCTGCCGTCGGCGCCGCAGCGGGCGCGATCGTCGGCGAACTCAGCGTCGGAGGCAGGACGCTGCGATCCACTGCAAAGCCCGCGGCGGGCGCGGTGGCCGGTCGACTGGTTGGCGTACTTGCGAAGACCGTGGTCGCCGCGGCGATGCTGGTTGCCTTGGGGATCGCGGTGTTTGTGTGAGCGCCGTCAGATCGTCGCTTCGGTCACGCGCAGCACTTCCTCAACGGTCGTGCGGCCGTTCTTCACCTTCTCGAAGCCATCCTGTCGCAGCGTCTGCATGCCGCGTTCGACGCAGGTGCGGCGGAACTCGGTGACGTTGGGGCTGCCCGCGACGCGGTCGCGCAGGAAGTCGTCGAGCACCAAGAGTTCGTAGATGCCGAGTCGCCCGCTGTAGCCGGTTTCGCGGCACTGAGCGCAGCCCTTGGGCATCACCATCGTCTCGCGCTCGATGCCGTGCATGACGAGGAACTCCTTCATCTCCTCCGGCACCGGCTCCTCGGTGTGGCAGTGCTTGCACACCTTGCGCACGAGTCGCTGGGCGAGAACCGAGTTCAACGCCGCACCGACAAGGAAGGGTTCGATGCCGATGTTAATGAGTCGCGTGATCGAACTGGGAGCATCGTTGGTATGCAGCGTCGAGAGCACCAAGTGGCCGGTGAGCGCCGCTTGAATCGCGGTGGTCGCCGTCTCGGCATCTCGAATTTCGCCGACCATCACAACGTCGGGGTCCTGACGCAGGAGAGCCTTGAGCGCCCGCGCGAAGGTCATGCCGATACGCTCGTGCGTCTGGATCTGGGTGATGCCCGAGAGGTTGTATTCGACGGGATCTTCGACCGTCGAGACGTTCATGCGCCGAGTGTCCATCTGCCGGATCGACGAGTAGAGCGTCGTTGTCTTGCCGCTTCCCGTTGGTCCGGTGACCAGGATGATGCCGTGCGGCATCTCGATTTGGTTCTTCCAGATTGTCAGCGAGTCCGTGTTGAATCCAAGATCATCGAGCGACACGTTGATCGATCGATTGTCGAGAATACGCATGACCGTCTTCTCGCCCTTTCCCGTCGGAAGGGTCGAGACACGGAGATCGATCTTGCGACCCAACACCGTCACACGAATGCGGCCGTCCTGCGGCAGACGGCGCTCGGCGATGTCGAGATTCGCCATGATCTTGATGCGACTAGTAAGGGCGGCGTGCATCTTGCGCGGCGGAGACATCGCTTCGAAGAGCACGCCGTCGATGCGGAAGCGCACCATCAGCGTTTTGTCGTCGGGTTCGATGTGGATGTCCGACGCTCCGTCCTTCAGCGCGGTCTGGATGATGTGATTGACGAAACGGACGACAGGCGAACTCTCGGCGTCGGCCTCGACGGTATCGGAGACCTTCTCTTCCTCTTCGAGCTCAACGTCGTCTTCTTCGACGTTGGCGAGGATCTCGTCCATGTCCGGCTCGCCCGCTTCGGCCTCAGTGATTGACTGGATGATTCCCGTGAGGTCGGACGCCGTCACGAGCACGTGCTTGACAGCGCCGACGCCGAGGCGACGCTTCACTTCGTCGAGGAGAAACACGTCATCCGGGCTGGTTGTGCCGATGACGATGCGGTTGCCATCTTGCCTCAGCGGGATGACGAGATGCTCACGGCAGTACTCCGGCCCCAAACGTTGGAAGGCCCGCGGCTCGATCGGCTCCTTCGCCTTGGGATCGATGCGTTCGAAACCAAGGCGCGAGATCTCAGCAACCACCGCCTGCACCTTTGCTTCGTCGGCACCGGACTCGATGAGGATCTGTGAGAGCTTCTTGCCGGGCGTCTGCTTGAGGATGCGCTGGGCGCTCGAGAGGCGCTCCTGATCGATGACATTTCGCTCGAGCAACAATTGTCCGAGGTCCTGCACCGCGCCCCGTGAGGCGGGCGTGTAGACGTCGCTCAGCGCATCGTCGGGTCGCGTGCGGGCCGGATCGCCGGCATTGATTCCGATCGACGTATCGGTTTCGCCGCCGAAGCCGACACCGTTGAGGTCCGGCGGACGCGGAGAATCCATCGAGGGGGAGATCGGCGCGCGTGGCCGGCCCAAGGGCTGGGCAAGCGGCTGAGTCGACATGTCGCCGAGCGACTTCCTGGGCTGTGCTGGACCGACACCGATCGGCGGCTGCGGAGACGGCTCTTTCGGAGCGTCCTTGCGCGGCTGGCCCAACCCCTTCATCAGCTCGTCCCAGTTGAAGCCCACTGTTCCCCTCCCCTTGCATCGAGATCGATCGTGTGACCGCTTCGGCGTGACGCCATCTGCGTCAGCGCTTCTTCGCGACCACCACCACCACAGTCCGTTCGTGCTTCAACTCGGCGTTGTACGCCCGCACGCTCATCTGATCGCGCTCGATCGCCTCGATCGAGAACTCGACGTCGGTGCCGTCGACGCCGAAGACGTCACCGATCCGCATCATGTGACCGCTGACGTTGGCGATTCCGGTCGCGCCGTTCGGTCCGTTGCCGGACATCGTCGACTGGAGACGGATTGCCGCCGCCGCGCTGTCGACCTTCTCTTGCCATTCTTTGATGCGGTCGGCGAGTGTGTCCGGCGGCTTACCTGGCGGCTCGGGCGGCGCAGGCGGCTTACCGTCGTTCCACACCAGGAACGGATTCTTCGAGAGGTCCTTCAGTGGAACGCGCATCGCGGCGGCAGCATCGGTTGGCTCGAGCAGAGTGCTCGCATCGGTTTCGATGTTGACCTTCCGCGACTTGTCGTTCAAGACCGTGTCAATAAAGATTCCCGTCTCCTTACTCAACGTGGGTCCGTTCGCCGCGGCTCGATCAATGGCCCGCATGGACCAGAGACTCAACGCGGCGAGACCGACGACTCCACCGAGAAGCAGGGCGCCGGAACTGATGCGGCGACGCACCGTCGAGGCCATGCCGGTGCCGAAAGCGCCGTCCATCGAACCGTCGGCTGAGCCGTCGGTCGAGCCGGGCAGCTTGGCGTCGTCGCTGTCGTCGACCGAACTCGCGTTCTTTCTCAGTTCAGTTGCGCTTGGACGTTGACCTTTGCTCACGCTTCCCTCCAATCGTCTCCACCGGTGGTTGATCGCCGGCGTCGAAATAGATGCTGAGAACGAATTCCGCTTTCATGGTGCCGAGCAGCACTGGCCTGTCATCACCCTTCATCGGTTCCAACCTCGCCATCTTCATGGCGTGGACGCGCGTGATGCGCGGCAGCCCTTCGATGTCGAGCAGGAACTGGTAGAAGCCGTCAAAACTTCCTTCGACAGTGGTGCGGAGCGGAAGCTCCCACGCCATCGCTGCCGGAATGACCTTCTCTCCCTTGACGGAGCGCACAAGGAGATGATTGTTCTTGGCGAGTTCGGTGATCTGCCCAAGGATCGCATCGACCCCTTCCTCGTCGGGCAACTTCTCGTCGAGGCGCTTGAGAGCGTCCTCCCAGTTCACGATCTCGCGATCGAGATCGCCGATGCGCGAGGTGAGCTTGCGAAGCTCCGCGAGCTGCGTCTCCTTCATCTGAATCTCGGCCTTCGCGGCCTTGATCTGAGTGTTGCGCGGTCCGAAGACGAAGAAGTAGCTCGCGATCGGAACTGCGAGGAGGACGCCCGCGAAGATGACTTCGCGGAGTCCGAGCTTGTACTGACTCATGGCTTGTTCTCCGGAGTGCCGCTCGGTCCCGGTCCCGGTCCCGTGTTCGCGTCACCGCCGTCGTCCTGGACGGGCATTTCGCCGAGCGTGTCCCCGTCTGTACCGACACTGGAATGCATGGCGGGCGGCGTGATCCGCACCGTGTCTCCCATCGGATCGCTGGGGCGCGGAACCGCGTTCCGCAACATGCGGATGTCGGCTTCGGCATCGATGCGCATCGAGATCTTGAAGAAGCGGACAAGAAGGCCGTCGACCTCCTTCTCCTCGGTTGTCTCCAATCGAACACCCTTGAAGAGTGGGATGCCAGCAAGTCCGTTCATATAGCGCGAGACGTCGAGATCGTTTTGAGCGATTCCGGTCATGGAGATCGCCACGATGTAGCGGACCGGCTCGGGCTTCGGTGCTTCCTTGCTGTCCTTCGCAACCTCTGCCTCGACCTTGGTCTTGCCACGAGCCGCAACCTTGGGCGCGCTGGCTGCCTTGGGCTTCGCCTCGGCCGCTGCCTTGTCCTTGTCGACCAGCTTCTTCGGTCGCTTGATCTCTTCGCTCCGCAGCTCGAAGTCGAGCAGGCTCAGCCGCTCCGGCATGGCGTTAACGAGTAGCGCAAGCAAAACCGAGCGCGGTACCGGCTCGATGAGCGTCATCGCGAGTTCTGCCTTGTCCACCATCGCCGCACGCTTCGACTCAAGATCCTGCATCTTGCGGATCTCTGCAGCGGCGCTTTCGGTATCGGCGTGGATGCGCAACTGATCGGTGCGCACCTGCGTCCACTGGCGGTTGGTCACCAGAAACGCGCCGAAGACTGCGGTCATGACGACGCCGAACAGCACGAGGCTGGCCAGATTGGTTCGCCGTTCGGCGGCTTGGGCGATGTAGTCTTCGGGCAGGAAGCTGACGTTCGACATGCGATTCCCCTGTGCCTAGCGTCGGACGGGAGGTGACGGATTCGTGATCCTTAGAGATCGACGGGTGCGGCGCAGAGGCCGCACGCGACGGCCCAAGCCGGATGCGATTGATCGGGATCGGGCAAGCCTGCGGGACAATTCGGACCGAGCAGCCGGGCCAGCGGATCGCCGGACTTCGCCGAGAGTCCCAGCGCCTCAGCGAGGTACTGGCACAGTCCGATCTGTCGCGCTTCACCGCCAAGGAAAACGACCCGATCGATCGTGCGCCCGCCGAAGCATGCCGCGTGATAGCGCGTACACATGGAAAGTTCGTCCGCGAGACTCTCGAGCTGCTCGGTGAAGTCGACGTCCATGCGGACCGGACCGCGTGCATCCGGGATGCTCGATCCCAGTGCAGGAGCGACCTGACCAGTTCGTCGCTCCTCGGTCGAGGTGCTCGTCGTCTGTGCGATGCTCTCAAGGCGAGCGTCCATTTCAGCCTGGGCCTGACCGGCTCGCAGCATTGCCAGACCGCCCTGCTCCGCGTCCTGCTTGTCTCGCAGTTGCTTCTGCTGCTGCGACATCGCGGGAGTCTGACGAACCGGGAGAAGATCTTCCGTGAGGCGCCGCTGGCGGGCAGTGGCGACATCGCACTTCATCGCCTGAGCAACCACCGTATCGAAATGCCGGCCGCCGAGGGCGATGCACTTTGCGAACACGAGCCTTGGACCATGGCCGATGGCAACCTTTGTCGAGCCCCAGCCGAGATCGACGTACAGCGTTGCGACGTCGACGTCGCCTTCACGGCGATTGATGTGATCGAACGCATAGAGCAGGGCCTGCACTTCGTTGTGCACCGCGATCACCTGCATCTTGACCCGCTTGAAGAGTTCGACGTATCGCATCACATCGTCACGCGCGATGGCGAACGCGATGTGCTCGAGCTTGCCCTGACCGTTGGGAGCGTCGGCGATCTTGACACTGCGAACGACAACTCCGGACGTGTCGATGTTGAGTTGCTGCTGAAGCTGCGCCTTGATCATCTCGATCGGGGCGTCAGCGGCCGCGACCTGCATGTGCTGCACCAGCATCTGGCCGCTGGAGGGTGAGCAGACAACCCGTTTGCCCTTGAATCCACCTTCGGCGAGAACACGCGGCAACTCCTTCGCGAGGAACTCAAATCGGCGTTCCATGGTCTGGCCGCGGATGTCGTCGGGGATGACGATCTCGGCGGCAGCGATGACGACTGGCTTGTCGCCAGTGGAGACCTGCAACAGCTTCAACGACGACGAACCGAAGTCCGCGACGATAGGTGATGCGAGTGACGAGAACATCGAGAGCGCCATACCGCCTCCGGACAGGTCCGAAGTGGACCGGTGCAGTGGGAGATCGGCCCGATTGGGGCCCGAGTTCACGCGGATCGCGATTGGCCGGCGCGCTCACGCGCGCCGCAGAAGCTCGGCGTCTCTAGAGCAAGCCTGCGCCCGGCGGGCCCCTCTGAAGCGGCAGTTATTGGTGCAGCCGGACCACACCGAACAGTTCGTCCAGACGGACCTCGCGCTGTTCGCCCCCGTCGAGCTTCTTGAGCGTCACAATGCCGTCCGCGAGCTTCTCGTCGAGGATCGCTACGAATCGTGCCCGCACCTTCGCCGCATCGCCAAGGAGCTTGCCGATGTTTCGCGTCGCCTTGTAACTCTGGCGGACGTGCAGGCCTTGACGCCGCAGGTCCGACAGCAGTCCAGGCAGCGTGCGCTCGGCGAGTTCCGTTCCGGAACTGAGGACAAAGAGATCGGGCCTCGGCAGCCGCTCCTGGGGTTTCAGCAGTCCGCGATCGGCGAGCACCAGCGAAAGGACGACATCCCCCATGCCGAAGCCGCAGGCGGGCATCGGAGAACCGCCGAATAGTTCTATCAACGTGTCGTAGCGTCCACCGCCCGCGACGGCCCGTTCGGCGCCGGTGATCTCGTGGATCTCAAAGACGGTACCGGTGTAGTACGCGAGGCCGCGCACGATGCCCAGGTCCCACGAGCACCACGCTGCCAGCCCGAGCGCGGTCAGACGCTCGCGAAGCTGCGACAGCGGTGCGAGATCTTCGAGCGGCGCTTCGACCGCATGGGCGAGTTCTTCGATGGAACAGCTCAATGCGAGCTTGGTACGAGCCACTCGATCGAATCGGGCGGTGCCTTCTTCCGAGAGGCCCAAGGCCGCGGCCCGCTTTGCGAATTCCTCTGCTGGCAGCTTGTCTCGGCGATCGAGGAGTTCGAACGCAGCCGCAAGCGCCGCGGGGGGAACGCCGAGTCGCCTGAGCATGTTGGCCATTGCGTCCCGATGACTGATGCGGACCTGCACATCCGCGGGCGTCAGTCCGAGTCGCTCAAGTGCTAAGAGCGCAACCGAAATGACTTCTGCGTCGACGTCGCATCCACCCACACCGACCATATCGACGTTCCACTGCTGGAACTCCCGCAGTCGACCTCGCTGCGGCCGCTCGGCGCGGAACATGCTCGGAAGGCAGAACCACTTGATCGGTTGCGGGAGTTTCGTGCCGGTCGCGGCCACCATGCGAGCAAGCGTCGGGGTGAACTCCGGACGCAAGGCATACGTCGATTCGCCGCCGGCGCGGGTGAACGAAAAGAGTTCGTTGACGATCCCCTCGCCGCTCTTGATGGTGTAGAGATCAAGGTGCTCGAACGTCGGACCATCGATCTCCTCGAAGCCCGAGTCGATCGAGGCGGAGCGCCATGCGGCTTCGATGTGGCGACGCGTCGCCATCTCAACGGGATAGAAATCGCGCGTGCCCTTCGGGGGCTGGATCTTCTGCGGTGGGGTTGCCATGATTCGGATCGCGCGAAGTGCGCCAGACGTGTGCAAAGCGGAGGATTTGATTCTACAGAATTCGACTGGATGCACCGCTGCTCGCCCCGCACTCCGGGCAAACCGCACTCCCCGCAAGCGTGTGGCCGCAGCACCCGCATTCACCTCGTCGCTCGCGCAACTCGGCCCGCGTCGCGAACGGCACCCTTGCGATGAGCCAACACACGACGCCGATGACGATGGTGTCGCCAAGGAGCGGCACAAGGCGCACACCGACCGGAAGTCCGGGCAATCCGAGCATCGCGTTGGGCCATCGCCACATGCCCGACTCGATTCCGCCGAAGCTCTGATTGTTCCAGTTGGACATCTCAAGCGCCGGCCAGGGCCAACCAACTCGCATGCGGTAGACGCCAAGGCCCAGGGACTCGTCGACGATTCCACCGTGCTCGTCGACCGGCGTCAGCGTGAGCATTTCTTCGATCGCCGCGAAGCCTCGGCTCACGAGCGAGTCGCCGATGATCCATCGAGTCGCTCCCAGCGACCGGGCCTCACGTGCGAACGGCGCTGGCATGGTCGCGTCGATCCATCGCGCTTCCTCGCTTGCATCGCGCAGGTTCGCCGTCCAGGTCCGCCCTGTTCCTCGTACCGTGCCGACGACGGCCAATACGAGCGCGAGCCCGCATCCGAGCGCCAGGAAGTAGATCGTCGTACCGATCGCGTGCCGACGGCGCTTCAAAGCGATGGCCGAGTTGCCACGCAGCCCGCGAAGGAGAATCGCTTGCGCGACGTCGATCATGCGCGCATTGTGCCCGCATCCGGGGCCTCATGCCCACACTCAAAGCAGCGGGCTGCTCCGGCCAACGCGTGACCACACGCGGCACAGCGATGGTTGCGCCGCCGCCACCAGTGTTCGGTCAACGTCGGCAAGCGAGTGAGGAGGAGAAGAAATGCGCCAAAGACCAGGCCATTTGCGATCAATCCCCACCAGAGGATCCGCAGAGGGATCACATAGTCTTCTGGGCCAGCGCTCTTCAATCGCAGTAGTGCGACATCTGTCGGTTCGGTAGCGCCTCCTGCAAACCACCACGATCCTTCGAGGCTACGGAAGGGAAAACCGCGGCGAAGTCGCCACGCGTGCACCGTGCTCTCGACGCGCTTGTCGACGACACCATCGTCGCCGCGGCGCCACGCACGAAGATGCGTGAGATCTTCTCCGAACCGCGTGAGCACCTGTCGCATCCCGTCGAGTCGCCATGCGGACGAGCCGTCGCTTCGCCGCGTCCACGCGACGATCTCAGCGGGCATCGTCCGGTCCATCCATTGGATGTCCTGCCCAAGGTCGAGCGGCACCGCGTAGGGCACCTTCGGATCGGGCGCAAAGGCTCGGATGGTTGTCACCACCCATGCAAACGCAACGCCCGCCGCGAGCCAAATCGCTGCCTGGGCCAGCCTTCGGGTGAGAGCGTTGGCCTGCGCAGCCATCATGAGAAGCCATTCGCGGATGATCGGGCGGAGGTTGCTGCAGTTCCTGCGGTACTTCCAATCGTCTCTTCAAGCGGCACGGACGAACCGTGAAGGCCGATGGGACGCCGCCCGCACGGTACCCTCCGCTCATTCAAAGCGGACGTGCGATGATCTTCCGGACCGGTGCGGGAGAGGCACGACTTCGAATCGTTCAAACTTGACAGAGCACACACCATGAACAAGAACTTTCTCTCGGCGCCTGTTCTCTCGCTCGCTCTCGTGGCAGTTGGAATCGTCGGCTGCAAGAGCGACGCTCCGAAGACTGCCGAGCCGTCCCGATCCGCCGTCATGGCGGCCAGAGCTCCGATCGCGTCCTACCGCAGCCAACTCGACCAGATCCGACCGCGCATGAACGCCACGCTTGACTCGGCGTCCAACATGCTGGTCAACGCCAACACCGATCCGAAGGCCGCGATCGCCACGTTCACTCAGAACGTTACCGCGCTGCGGGCTGACACCCAGGCCATGCGAACTCAGGTCGATGAGCTTGAGCGGTTGGGGTTCGACCAGTACTTCCTCGGCGCGGACCGTACGACCGCCATCACGTCCGACCCCGCCGTCACCGACGCCCGCACCCGTTACGGCTTCGTCGGTGACTACATGACCGGTCTGCGGAACGAAGGCATGTCCACGATGACCACGCTCGAGAACATCTCGACCGCGGTGAACGCCAACCCGACCGCCGCCGGCATCATGTCTCAGGTGAGCGAGATTCGCAGTCTGTCGCAGTCGAAGATCAAGCTGAACAGCCTGATGGACCAGCTCTCGAAGGCTATCGACACGATGCCACGACGCTGAGCGATCGCAGGCGGGAAGACCAATCATCGCCACACAGGGCGCACGCACACAGGGCACAGGGGCTTCAGCCGCTGTGCCCTGTGTGCTAATCGTTCATCGCCAAATCGCACCACTCTGGTTTCACCACTCTGGTTTCACCACATCTGGTTTCACCACTCTGGGCCGCCGGAGTAGCGCCCGAAGACGTCGGCCATCGCCTGGACCATTTCGCCGAGAGTGCACTTGTGATGCGCTGCATCAACCAGCGCCGCCATCACGTTGCGATCCTTGCGGGCTGCGTCGCGGATCGCGTCCAGTGATCGAACGACGGCTTCACGATCACGGCTCTTGCGAAACGCCGCGAGGCGATCGCACTGCACCGCTTCGACCTCGTGCGGAATCTGAAGGATCTCCATCGTGTTCTCGTCGTTGCCCTCGGGATAGGCATTGACGCCGACGATGATGCGGTCACCCGCTTCCATCTCCTGACCAAAGCGATAGCTGGCCTCGGCAATCGATCGTCGGAAGTAGCCCTTGTGGATGCCAGCGACGACACCGCCCATGTCGTCCACCTCGCGGATGATCGCGTTGGCGTCCGCTTCGATGCGATCGGTCAGGGCTTCGACGAACCACGATCCGCCGAGCGGATCAACAGTGCGGTGCACACCGGTCTCGTGGGCGAGGATCTGCTGGGTTCGCAGCGCGACGCGAACGGCGGTCTCGGTCGGCAGTCCCAAGGTCTCGTCCATCGAATCGGTATGGAGTGATTGGCAACCGCCGAGGACGCCTGCGAGCGCCTGATACGCGACGCGGACGATGTTGTTGAGCGGCTGCTGCTCGGTGAGCGAGCAACCGGCGGTCTGCACGTGGGTTCGCATCAGCATCGAACGCTGGTTCTTGGCCTTGTAGCGGTCACGCATCGCAACCGCCCAGATGCGCCGGGCGGCCCGCAACTTGCAGATTTCCTCGAAGAACTCGTTGTGCGAGTTGAAGAAGAAGCTGAGACGCGGACCGAAGTCGTCAACGTCCAATCCTCGCTTCATGCACGCTTCCACGTACTCCATGCCGTCACGAAGCGTGAATGCCAGTTCCTGCGTCGCCGTCGATCCGGACTCGCGAATGTGGTAGCCGGAGATTGAAACAGAGTTCCACTTCGGAAGGTGCAGCGAGGCGAACTCGATCGTGTCGACGACCAGCTTCACGCTCGCTTCCGGGGGATAGATGAACTCGTTCTGCGAGTGGAACTCCTTGAGGATGTCGTTCTGCAGAGTTCCGCCGAGCGTGTCCCAACCGATGCCGCGTTCCTTGGCCATCGCGAGGTACATCGCCCAGATCACCGCGGCCGGTCCGTTGATCGTCTGCGAGACGGTCACGCTGCCGATCGGGATGTCGGCGTAGAGACGATGCATGTCGTCGATGGTCGAGATCGCGACGCCGCACCGACCGACTTCGCCAGCCGACAGCGGATCGTCGGAGTCGCGCCCCATGAGGGTCGGGAGATCGAACGCCGTCGAGAGGCCCGTGTTGGCCTTCGTTCCCTTGGCATTCGCGAGCAGGTACTTGAATCGCTTGTTGGTGTCGTCGGCCGAACCGAAGCCGGCAAACTGCCGCATCGTCCAGAGCCGGTCGCGATACATCGTCTTGTGGACGCCGCGGGTGTATGGGAACTGCCCGGGCTCGCCGATGCGCGGATCGACGTGACCGGGATTCTTCGCATCGGTGACGGAGACCGCGCCTGATCCGGGTCCCGGTCCATAGCGCTCGTCGACGACGTAGCCGGAAATGGTCACGGTCTCGGGATTGACCGCCTTCGCGAGCTTCGTCGTCGTGGCGGCGGGCGGGGTGGATGATGTCTGGTTCGTCGGAACTACGCTCATGGAAGCACCATCATGCTGAAGGGGCGGACGATCGCATGGTAGTCGCAAACCACCGCGCAGCCGAAACTGGTCCAAGTCCGCGGGGCGGACTATCGGTCGTGCGGAACGGGGTTCGCAACGGAGGATCGACCGCTCAGTTCGGTCGCGCCCACGCGGAATCCGGATTGAACTCGAGCACGGTCTCGACCGCCGCTGCCGTCGTCGCACCAAGATCGCGCTGATAGACGATGCCGTCGCGACTAACAAGGAAGCTCATGATGCCCGTTTCTCCGTACTCGGCAGGCCACGCGATCACCGCGAAACCCCCGGTCATGCGACCTGCGCTGTCGACGTAGTCGCGGGCGCCTCCGGACGCGGCCTCGCCTTGGCGGGTGAGGACTCGAAACCGGTATCCCTGATAGGGCTGATTCTCGACGTCTCGCTTCAGGTCACGCTTCTCGACGGCCGCCGCGACCAACGGACCCAGCGGCGAGACGGGCGCACCGTCAGCGTCGGGCCAGTAGAGCCCGTCGCGTGTTCCCGGTGAGCTACTGATTCGCATGGCGAAATCCTTGACGCCGTCGCCATCGGTGTCGTTCGCGAAGCGCTGCTCCTCCGCCGCGACGAACACCGCCAGGAAATCGATCGTCGCCAGTTCGTTCCGTCCGATGCGCCGGACACGGATTTCTTCGACACCTGCAGGCGTATCGAAGTGCCAACGTCCGGACTCCCGCACCATCGGCACCGGCATCGGCCATTCCGCCTCGCCGACGAGGAGCGTCGCCGCGTCGTCGTTGAGAACCCGCACAGTGTGCTGACGGTCGTACGCCGCCGCGAACTGCTGAAGGTTGATGTCGTCGGTGAGCGGATCACCGGTCGAGATGTCGCCGATGTCCGGGCCGAGAATGAGGCGCAACTGCTCAGCGTCGAGGGCACTGGCCGCGTTCGCCAACGCCAACGCCGCCTCGTCCGGTGAGTCGAAGGTGTACTGCTCGTCGATGACCGTTGGTGAGGAGGCCGCCCCGTCCGTTGCCGTTAACGCGCAGCCGACGAAAGCAGAAGCGAGTGCTGCGAAGGAGAACGTTCGAAGAATGATCGTGGTGTATCGCATGATGTGGTACTGATCAGGAAATCGCTATGGGAGGGAATGCGCCGCGGATCCATCAGCGGCCGCGACCGCCTCCACCGCCGCCGCCTCGTGATCCGCCACCGGAAGGACGAGAGGCAGGCGCGGCCCGCGGCGCCGGCTTCGGTGCCGCTTTCATCGCTGGCGCATTCGGCCTCGACTTGGGCCTGCTCGGGCTTGCCGATGGCTTCGCGGCGGCGCGGCTTTGACTGCCGCGCTGCCCCGCTGCCTTGTCTCCGCTGTTCAGATCGAATCCGCCTGGGTTCTTCGTCGCTGGCCCCGCGGGTCGCGCGGATGGAGCCGAGGGCTGGGAGCTTGGTCGTTGCGGCATGGTCGGCTTCTGAGTCGGACGATTCCCGCTTCCGGCGCCGCCTCCATTGCCGGGCGAGTTCGCTGGACGATTGGACGGTCGAGCGATCGGCGTGTTGTCGGTGCGACCGGGGATCTTGCCCGCGGCAGATTGCTTGCCCTCGCCAACGCCCTTCCACTGGTTCGTCGTGGACGGATTGCTCCACGCGGTCGGGCGCGGCTTCGAAGCATTGGGGCTCCAGGCCTGTCCTTCGTTGCCCGGTCGCGGGCGGCCGTTGTTGTTCCCGATGTTGTTGATGTTGTTGTTGTTGTTGTTGATATTGACGTTGTTGTTGTTGTTGATGTTGATGTTGACGTTGTTGTTGCCGCCGTGATAGTGGCCGCCACCCCAACAGACGTGCCCGCTGTTCCAGTTGCAATCGACGTTGTTGGCGAGGATCGCACCCACGGCGACTCCCACGCCGAACCCGATGATCCCTGCGGCAGCGACGTCACCGGAGTTGGATTGCACGACCGTCGTCGTGTACACAACCTGCGGGTTGTACTGCGGCACGTAGATGACCTGCGGATTCGCGGGCTGAATCACGATCGTCTGTCCCTGCTGGGCGACGACCTGCTCCGGCGTTGATCGCAGCGCCCCGTTGTCCCAGGCCCGCGTGCGCATCGTCTGTACGGCGCTCATGAGGGCTTGCCCCTGCGTCACGAATGCCTTTCCGATCGCCAGCGTCCACGCCGGATAGTCATTCATCATCTTTAGCGCGTCAGGGACTTCGGCGATCGCCTTCACGCTGGCTTCCCAAGGTTGATTTGCGAGGCCGCTCGGCGTGCCGCCACCCGCCATGAACGCCCCCGC
>JBBQCR010000010.1:0-23351 GCA_038318935.1 Phycisphaerales bacterium | reverse complement strand
AAGCGACGCGTGGTGCGAGCCGAACGGCCGTTGTACTTGCGATGTCCGCTGCATCGAGGGCCATCGCGAGGTCGAGCAGAGAGAAGAGTTCCTCGTTGGTCGCCGATGCCCCCGATGCAGCAACCGCCATGAGTCGTAGGTGATCGAGCAAGGGCCCGCGAATCCGAGGCAACGTTTGCAACGCCTGCTTGCATTCCAGAATCGCAGCGATGGATCGAAGATCTGCGTACTCAGGTGCGAAGCGAGCCGCGATTGCTTCGGCAGCGGCGGGAGCATCCTGGGCGCGGAGCGCCTCGTAATTGCGACGTTCCAACGCGAGAGCTTCGGTCTCCCGCGCGATCTTCGCCTTCACTGTTCGCGTCGGAGTCGATCGCCCGATCGTCCGCGATGGCGGGCGCAACCGAGCGAAAGCAGCACTGGTCTCTAGGCACACCGCGGATGCTGGAATGAGTCCGCGATCAACGAGCGCGCTCAGCGCTACCCGAGCGAGCGCGAGTTCACCCTCGGCCGTGAGATGCATGCCGTCGGCAGCGACAATCGGGCCGCGAGTTTCCTCTGAGAGGCTCTCGTGAGGGGAGGCTGACCGGCGCGTCGTGTCACGACGCTCGTGTTCGAGGAGTTCGCTCAGAGCGACGAGCATCACGTTGGGCCTTGCGGCCGCCCACTCGGCAATTCGATCGTTCAGGCGTTCAATCTCGATCAACGTGGGGATTGAGCGATCTCCAATCGCAGCAGCAACCGCACCGCGCAGGTCCGGAATATCACCAAGGATCAGCGGAGCTGTGAGTGTCGCCAACGACGTGAGCGCCGCATCGAGTCGGTTGAGTCGCTCGTCTGGACCAGTACATGGCGCGTAGACGCACCAGAACAGGGCGTCGATTGCGAAGACGCATGTCGGCGAGCGTTCCTTGGCGGCATCGACCTGATGCCCCAGCGACTCAACTGGATCAAGTAACATTGCTGCGTCAGCGAACGACTCGATGGTGCCGTGGTCGGCCACGAGGCTCGCATCGAGGGCCGTCGCCAGATCGATCTGGACACTGACGGCGGGATCGATCGAACGAGCAACCTGCCTCGGCGCCGCCGCGTCTGGTGTACGCGCGATCGTGTCAATTTCCACCGAGAGGCCCGCCGACACGCCCGGCGAGATCCCCGACGAGACGCCCGCCGAAACACTCGCTCCGATGACGACCGGATCAGCGAGCACTCCACCACCTCGGCAGCCGATTGGTGTGACGCAGATCCCGACGCATGCCACGAGCAGCCAAGCGACGGCCCACGTGGCTCCCCACGTGGCGCGCACGATCCCGTGCCTCATCATGTCGTGACTCCTGATTGTCCTCAGCCGGACATGATCTCCGCGGCCGCGACCCCACGGGCCCGAAGATCGAACGCCTCGAATCTACCGCGCCCCAAGAGCGGTCCTCGGATGTACCGCAAAATCGCCGAAAGAAAACCACGATCCCGGATGGGATCGTGGAAGAGGGATCGGGAAGTCCGTCGCTGGGCGATCGGCTAGTGCGCGAGCGCCACGTTCTTGTCGGGAGTCAGCATGTCCGGCGGAATGCCCATGTACTCGAGCACTTCGTTGACGATGTGAGCGGCCACTGGACCCGCGATCGCGCCGCCGCCGTATTGGTTGGCTCCGAGCCGATACTTGTCGGGATCCTCAATCACCACGAGCACCGCGATACGCGGCTGCTCGAAGGGTGCGCCAGCGATGAAGCTCGAGATGTAGCGATCCTGGTGGTATCCACCACGGGCGTTGGGCAACTGCGCGGTGCCTGACTTGCCGAACATCTGATAGCGAGCGACCGCCTCGGCCTTCTTGCCGGTGCCTTCGGTGAGTACGCCGCGCATCGCGTCGCGCGTCTCAAGGGCGACGGCCTCGGGCAGCACACGCTTGGCCATCGGCGCAACCGTCGGGGCCAGTCGCTGCAGTGTCAGTTCGACGAGCGAGCCATCGCGACAGAACGTCGTGAAGGCTCGGATCATCTGGACCGGCGTCACGCCGATCTCCTGCCCGATGGCGACGGAGCATTGCGTATAGATCATCGTCCAGCGCTTTGGCGGGGTCACGATGCCCGCAGTCTCACCGGGCAATCCACAGTTGGTTCGATGTCCGAAGCCGAAGGCGTTGAGCGCCTCCTGCATCTGCGACTTGTTCATGCGCATCGCGGCGATCGACATGCCCGCGTTCATCGACTTCTCAAGCACCTTCTTCCAAGTGCTTCTGCCGTAGTACTTGACGTCGCGAATGAGTCGACTGCTCTTACCGTCTCGCACCACCAGGCCGCCCGCGGAGGGCGTCGCCAATTCACTGCTGGAAGTGAAGATGCCGAGCTTCGTGACCCATGACCAGACGAACGGTTTGAACGTCGAACCGGGCTCGTAGGGATCGGTGATGCAGCGATTTCGGCCGAACGCCGGATGCAGTGCCCGGGACGGATCGACGCCGATCGGCGAGCGACCGGTGTTTCCCCGCAACGTGTCGAACATCGCCAGAATCTCGCCGGTCTCGACGTCAACGACGATGCACCGACCGCCGCCGGCATTGGCCGCGTCAACCGCCTCGTTGAGATTCTGTTCGACGATGGCCTGGACATTCATGTCGATCGACAACTGAATCGCATCACCCGCGGCTCCGGGCCGGAACCCGTCGGCTGGCACGGCGATCGTCTGATTGCGGTTGTCGACGAGACGGACCACTTCGCCCGGCGTACTCGCCAGGGTCTTTTCGAAGCGATGCTCCATGCCACCGAGTCCGTTGTGATCCGCACCGACCATGCCGATGAGACTCGCTGCGGTGTTCTCGAATGGATAGACGCGCACCTGCTTCTCTTCAACAGAGACGCCGGCGACGCGCAGGCCGTGCAACAACTCGAGTTGCGGATCGGGCAGGTCCTTCTTGAGGATGACGTAACGTGGAATCGTCGCGAGTTCCTCGTCCGTCGCGTCAGCGCGAAGCGTCCGCAGATTCGCTGGCACACGATCGAGCACTTCCTTCAACATGAGATCGGGGCGCTCGCCCATGCGCGATGCCACGGTCATGATCGCGTCACCGAAGGGATCGAGCGAGATCTCAACTTCGGACATCGGCTTGCCGGACTTCTTCGCGTCGTGTGCAAGACGTTCGTTCTTCTTCTGGGCCTTTTCGGCGGCCTTCATCGCTTCGCGATAGATGTGCCGCGGATCGCAGTACAGGCGATAGCCAGGCACGTCCATCGCGATCACCTGACCGCGACGGTCATACACCACGCCACGCGGCTGCTGCTGCGGACGAGTGAGGTACTGAATCGGAGTGCCATCGTCGTGCACCATCGCGTTGTGAAGACGCGAATCGGGATCGGTCTTGAGCTGGCTCACGCGGGCGATCGTGGCGATCAGCGAGATGCCGACGACCGAGAGCATGACCGTCGACCATCGCCGGGCGTTGCGCGAGCGGAGAAGCGATTGCTCGGCCAGCGAGTTTCGGATCATCGCGGGTCGCTCGGTCGTGGGACCGGTCTGCGGTTGTTCAGAGGTCATCGCGATCGCTCCTGCGTTGCCGAGGCGGTTCGAGCCGTAATCGGCTTGCGAGCGGGCTTGCCGCTGGTCTTCGTCAATTTCTTGCCGCCCTTGGCAGGAGCGACCCGCTCGGTCGGCGGCGCGATGTCAGCGGCCGCATACTGGCTCGGGCGGCGCTCAAACGGATCGAAGCGATACGGAATCTGCTGCCACTGCCACGGCTGCGCGAAGGCGAGCGCCTTCAGATTGTCCGGACGGATGGACTCAGCGACCGCGGCCTGCAGCCGTGAGATCGTCTTGTCGTGCAGCGTCATGCGCAGTTGCGAGCGGGAGATCTCCGCAACGGCGTCGATGCGCTGTTGACGGTTGACGAGGAGCGCGCCGAAGGCTGCGCCGATGGCGATGATGGTAATGGCGAGCTTCGCGACCATGCGGCGCTCTGCCTTTCGCGTGTGCGTTGTGGCGTGCGGGTGGGAAGAAAACCGGCGCTTCATGCGCCGGTTCAGGATCGTCGTGTTGTCAGGCGTCGCTGGTCTGGGCACTCGTCATCGCGCTGGGGATCTTGATCTGCATCCCCGGCTTGAGATTGTTCGACCCTTTCAGGAGGGCCTCGTTGCTTGACTGCAGTTCCTGCCAGCGATCGGCCGAGCCAAGCTCGCGCTCCGCGATGCGGTACAGCGTGTCGCCATCCTTGACCTCGTACACGCGGAACTTGCTGGCGACGCTCGTCGTGTTGGGGCTCACGTCCGACTGGCCGCCCGTCGGGGCAGCGGCGAGCGTGACGTCCAGCTCACCGATCGGCGGCAGCTTGACCATCGCGCCGACCTTGAGGCGATCGGACTTCATGCCGTTGTAGTTGGCGAGCTTCTCGCCAAGCGACTTCTTCTTGTATTCACGTTGGGCGATGGCCCCAAACGTGTCGCCCGACTTGATGGTGTAGGTCTTGAACGAGGGAGTTTCCGGCAGCGGCTCTCGCTCCTTGCCCGTCGCTTCGATCTCGCGGCTGGCAATCTCGCCACTCCCTTGGAGATTAGAGGTTTCAACGCCAGCGCCAGGATCCGCAGGCAACGGTCGTGCGGTACCCGATCCGTCCTGTCGAACGATCTGTTCACCTGCCCCCGGTGGTGGAAGCGGCGGAATGCCCTGGTCGCTGCGGACGGTGTTGAGGGCCACTGGCCCCATTTGCCGCGCGGCGAGGTGATCGCTGACCAAGATGCACACGAAGAGCATCAGGCCAAAGCCCAGTACCAATGCCAATTTGTTCTCACGAGTCATTGCCTCAGCGTCCTTGCCCGAGGGCTCTTTGGCCCGGGCCCCATGAACGCTCCCGCGTCCAGGGCTCACTCGATCCCGACCTGCCCTATGCCTATCCCTCATGCGAGGCGCCGACCATGGCAACCCGCAATTTGGCGCTCCGTGACCGCGTGTTGAGCGCAGCCTCTGACTCGGATGATACCACTGGCTTTCGCGTGTGGATCGCGATCAGATCCCGTCTCTGCATGTCAGCGAAACCATGTTTCACGAGCCGGTCCTCAAGCGAGTGGAAGGAGATGATCCCGACTCGCGCACCGTTGCGGAGCCACGCGTCATCACCGCCGCTCGCTGCGGCCATCGCGCCCGAATCGATAGCGTGCAACAGGCTCCGGAGGGCGCTGAGCTCGCCGTTGACGGCGATGCGCAGTGCCATGAATGTCCGGGTCGCCGGGTGCAGCCGCGATTGATGGGCTCGAGGGCCGTATGCCTCTCGGACCAGTCGCGCCAGTTGCGCCGTCGATTCAATCGGTTCTCCCTGCCGAATGGCAACAACTTTCCGCGCGATGCGTCGCGCGTAAGGCTCCTCCCCGTACCGAAAGATCAGATCTGCGAGTTCGTGCTCCGAAAGGGTCCGGAGCAAGTCAGCCGCGGTCACGGACGACGTCGGGTCGAGCCGCATGTCGAGCGGCCCGTCCGACGCGAAGCTAAACCCGCGGCGCGGGTCGTCCATCTGCGTCGAGCTGAATCCAAGGTCGGCGAGAACCACGTCCGCCTTCACCGGACCCTTCGGATCGGCCGATCCAAGGACCCCCAAAAGATCCGCAAAGCTCGCACGAACCGCGAAGGGCTCGCAGCCGGTCTCCCGGCGGACCCGTTCAGCGGCGTAGGCGAGGTTCTCGGCGTCCACATCGAGGAGGATCACGCGCCCCGTCGGCCCGACCGCCTTCGCGAAGGCGACCGCGTGGCCCCCCCGCCCGGCGGTGCAGTCGACGACCGTCTCGCCGGGCCCGGGACGGAGGAGTTCGAGGCATTCGCAGAGGAGGACCGGCAGATGGCCATGCGGCCCGCCGGAACTCGCGCTGGCCAAGTCCACGTGGAGGTCCGAACCTTGTTCAGGCCCGTCGTCCTCCGATGCGCTGTTCAACGCGTCCGACACGCGGGCGATGGTACGGGGAGGCGGGCCGTGCCGCTAACGCCGTCGTCGAGTGTCTCCACAGCTCGGCCGAGCTCATGGCGACTCTCATACGAACTGGCTCAGATTCTCGGGAGCAGGTCGCCACCGTCAAACTCGCGTCGATGCGTCGACCGGCACGGATGGCTTCACGGCGGCAACGGGCTTCGGCGCTGATTCGCTCGTCATCACGTTCGGGGCAGCCGCGGCCCCAAGCGTCCCTTCCCATTGCTGGCGTCGGGCGGCCTTGATCGCGATTGCCGCGATAAAACCGAAGAGGACGGTCGCGATCGCGTACGCGACCTGTAGTCGCACGCCGCTGTAGAGGACCAGGGCCGCGAGGCCGGTGCCGACGACGGAGAACGCGAGTGCGATGCCGTACAGCGCGAAGACCGCGGCCTTGACGCCGCCGAGGGCGCGACGGAGCTGGTGATGAATGTGGTTCGAATCCGCGGTCGAAAGCGATACCCCGGCCATCTTGCGGCGGATGATCGCGAGCGCCGTGTCCATGATCGGCAACGCGAAGATGATCAGTCCCGCGATGACCAGGTGGGTTTCACCCTGCTCGCCGAACATCAGGATCACGACGACCGAGAGATACCCAAGCAACAAGCTGCCGCAGTCGCCGAGGAAAATGACCGCTGGATTGAAGTTCCATGGCAGGAATCCGAGTACCGCTCCAAGCGTGGCGAGGCAGATCACGATGCGGGCGCCCGCGAGCGACTGCATGGGGTCCGTGATGTCGTGCAGTGTCGCCATCATCAGGCTGACGGCGAGAAAGCCCACCATCATGATCGCGATCGTTCCGGAGAGCAGTCCATCGAGGCCGTCGATGAGATTCGTTGCGTTGCAACCGCCGAGGACAAAAACGGCGATGAGTCCGGTGCCGATCCAGTAGTAGAGGGCAGCGTTGTGAATGTCCATCCCGCCCAGTGAGATAAGCACCGCATCGGAGGGACCCATGAAGTGCGTGAGCGCCCCTTCAGCGACGCGCACGCCAACGTTCTCGATCGCCAGCGCCGCCGCCGCCACAAGCTGACCGGCGATCTTGAGTCGCGGATCCCACCCCCACGTGTCGTCTGCAAGTCCCGTGAAGGTGATTGCCAGGATGCCGATCACAACCGCGATCGGCACTGGCCGGTACTGGCCGGCCGGGCCGTCCATCAGAAAGAGGCTGTAGATGATCGCTGCGATCACGCCGCAGAAGACCGCGAAGCCGCCCAGATATGCGATCGGAAAGCGATGGAGCTTGCGCGTTTGATCCGGCTTGTCGATGATCTCGAGCGACACCGCAGCACGGCGCACGAGCGGCGTCAGCAACAGCGTCACCAGGAACGCGACGAGGAACACCGGGGCATAGCTGTTGAGGAACGACAGTACTCGAAACGACGAGTCCGACACGATCGAAGGATCGAGCGGCACGCTGCCCTCGAGCGAGCTCATCGACGGTACTTGAGCCAAGAGCGGCGGCAGCGTCACCGGGCGCCTCCCGCGACGACCTTCGGCTTGGCGAGTTCGGGAGCGTCCGCTTCCGGACGGAGTTGATGCTCTTGGGCGATGTCGCGAATGGTCTGGACGAGCGGAATCACCGGAGTAAAGCCGATCGCAGCGCGAATGCGCCGCAGGTCCGGTTGGCGCACCAAGAGATCATCAAAGCCCGTCGCGAACGCTTCGTCATAAGGAACGAGGCGCACCGACGAAGAACTGCCGACGGTCTTGAGGACGAGGTCTGCCAATGCTCGGATCGAAATCGGATCGTCGCGACCGATGTTGAAGACGCGGCCGGCACTCGCAGGATCGGCGAGCAACCTGGTCAGTGCGGGCACCGAATCACGGGCATCGCAGAAGCAGCGACTCTGCGTGCCATCACCGTGGACTTCAAGCGGATCGCCGCGCAGCGCAGCTTTCACGAAGCGCGGCAACACCATGCCGTACCGGCCAACTTGGCGCGGGCCGACGGTGTTGAAGAACCGCACGATCGTCACCGGCAGGTGATGCGTCGCGTGATAGGCCAGGGCGAGATACTCATCGATCGCCTTCGAGCAGGCGTAGCTCCAACGCGACAAGGTCGTCGGTCCGTAGGTGACGTCGTCGTCCTCGCTGAACGGGGTCTTCGAATTCTTTCCGTAGACCTCGCTCGTCGAGGCCAGCAAGAGCGGCACCCGCGACTCCGCTGCGAAACGCAGCACGGCGCTCGTTTCGTGCACGTTGGTCTCGATCGTGCGGATCGGCTCTTCGATCACCAACCGCACACCGACGGCCGCGGCGAGGTGATAAATCTCGTCGAACGCACGCGGGTCGAGCCCCGGTAGGGCGGCGCTGACGTCGCGGGTGATCACGCGGAGATCGGGACTCTCGACCGCGCGGTCGAGATTCGAGAGCTGACCGGTCGACAGGTTGTCGATCACAGTGACGTGATCACCGCGCGCGAGCAGATGCTCGACGAGATGCGATCCGATGAAGCCGGCTCCGCCGGTCACGAGCGAAGCGCGTTGGGAACGTCTCTGCGTCTTCGACATGGGACCTCTTCGCGGCGGCCGTTCACCCGGCCGCGATCTCCGATGGGATTCACTTCGAGCGAGCGGGAGCGCTCTTGTCGCCGCCCGCGTAGTCGACCATGGCCTCGTAGTTCTTGCGGAAGTAGCCACCGGCCGTATTGCGCGGACGGTTGAGCACGATGCCGATGAACTGGCTCGGCATGTCGTTGAGTTGATGCACCAGTCGCGACACCAGACCGCGGTGCTCCTGGAACGCACGCACGACCATCATCGATGCATCGACCTTACCCGCCAGGACCATCGCGTCGCCCGCGACGATCGCCGGCGCCGTGTCGATCAGGACGACGTCGTACAGTCCCTTCGCTTCTGCAAGAAGGGTGTCGGTCGACGCTGTCGCGAGCCGCTCGAAGATGCGATGTTCGGTCGTGCCGGCACCGAGCAGGTGGATCGAATCGGTGACTCGCGTGATCGACTTGTCGAGCGTCGTCTTACCAGCCAGCACGTCGCCGAGCCCGGGCTTGTTGACATCGACTCCGAAAGCCGCCGAAAGCGTGGGCCGTCTGAGATCAGCGTCGATCACCAGCACTCGTTTGCCGCTCGAAGCCATCGACTCGGCGAGGTTCGTGAGCAGCGCTGTCACGCCCGCTCCCGGCAGCGCGCCGATCAGTAGGAGCGTCTTGTGTCCGCGCAGATGTTTCTGCGAATGCGAGGCCATCTGCCGCAGACTTTCCGCGACGACCGATTGCGGCGCTTCACGGATCGCGTTCTCGATGCGGGTCACGCCCGTCGGATCATCCGAGATGTCCGGGACAGTACCGAGCAGTCGAGCGGCCATGCCCGCGAGATCGCTGGGATAGCGGACTCGCTGATCGAAGAGCTCCCGCAGGAAAGCGATGCCGATCACGAGACCAAGTCCGAGCAGGCCACCGAGCGGCAGCATGATCGACCACTTGGGGAAGCTCTTCTCGCGAGGAGTCATTGCCTTCTGGGCGATCGTGACCGCGCGGGCATCCTCACGAAGTTTGAGCGAGTTCAGCTCGCTGATGAGATCAAGCAACTTCGACCGCGACTCCTGTAGTCGGGTCTGCCGGTCCTGGAGTTGCTGCAGATCCGCGTACCCGGCGGCGAACTCCTTCAGTCGGACGGTCTGTGCCGCGTAGTCCTCCTGATACTCCTTCAGCAGCCGCGCCATGCTCTCTGACTGATCGCTGTAGAGCTTGAGATCGGCGTTGAGGTTGCGGGTGAGGATCTTCTTCAGTTCGGAGTCGCGCTCAAGCTCGGCGGCCTCCACGGCCCGCGAGGCGTTTCTGTACTCAGGGTGATTCGCGCCAAACTTTTGCCGCGCGATCTCGGCGCCGACTCGCACGTCCTTCACGGTCGAGTTGATGCGCATCATCACCGGATCTTCATCAGCCTGACGAATGTCTTCGTTGCTGGGCTCCATCCGCCCCTGCAGCTTGGCGTCGGTCTGATCGCGACGACTTGTCGCCATCGAGAGCTGTCCCTTGGTCTCGTTGATGCGCTTGCCGGTGTCGTCCTTCTGCTGGTTGATGTCGGTGGCGCCCTTTTCCAGCGAGGTGATATTCCTCTTCTGGATGAATTCACCGACCTCCGTACCGAGATTCGAAAGATCGCTGTCAAGGCTCGCAAGCCGGCTGTTGAACACCGAGAGGTTCTGTCCGAACCGCTCGTCGTCGTTCGCCTTGCGGATCTGAATGTAGGTGTCGGCGATCGAGTTCAGGACGACCGGTACGTCGCTCTGCTCGTGGGTCTGCCAGGTAAGGGCGATGTACGAGGTGCGCTTGCGCGGACCGGCGCTCAACTGCTCCTCAAGATCGTCGACCGCTTCCTCGACGACGAACCGATCGTTCTCGTCGCGGTACTTCTTGCTCCATTCGGTTCCCTCGATGTCCCGATTGCGCATCGCCTTCTCAAGGAGCTGACGGCTGGTGAGCCGCCCCGCCTCGGTCAGCGCCTGTCGCTCGAACGCTTCCTCGGATCGATTTTCCGTCGCCACGCTGTCGCTGGAATTGGTCACCGCGGCTCGAAGCTCAAACAGCACGGTTCCCGCGTACAGCGGGTACACGCGATCCGCCACCATTTTCGCGGCGGCGCCAATGCCCACGCCGACCATCGCTGCGATAACGATCTTCCACTGGTTCTGGCGTAACACCCGGATCGGATCGATACGGACGCCGGACTGAACGACCGGCGCGGCCGCACGCTGCGCGGGCCGGTCGGAGGTCGGGGATTTGGGTGCTGCGGTAGTCATCGCGGATACCTGAGTTCAGTTGGTCTCACAAAGAGTGCGGGGCCGGCAGAGGCTGCCGATTCCGCGCGGTCGCTGGCGGGTGCTCTCATATCGGTCATCGGAGACGCTCGATGAGGGAGTTGATCTGCTTCTGAAGGACGGCGTCGGGTTTCAGATTGCCTGCGGCCTGCAGGTACATCTTCGCATCGTCCTTGCGGCCGACGTCGAGCAGAACTTGCGCTAAGTGCACGTTGGCACTGGCGCTGGCCTGAAGTTTGAGCGATCGTTGAAGATTCTCGATCGCATCGTCCTTCAATCCGGCGCGGCCCTGAACGAAGCCGAGGGTGTCGAGATATTCCGCACGACCCGGCGCGAGCGAGACGGCCCGAAGCGCCGACTCAAGACCTCGTTTCGGATCGTCCGAGCACTCACCGCAGAGATACGCGTAATTGTTGAGCACGGACGCGTCGCTTGGCAGAGTCTCGACAGCCTTTGCGAACTGCTCAAGCGCTCCCTTGCAGTCGCCCTGTCCGTACTTGATGCTCCCGATCATGTCATACAGCCGCGCTGTGAGCTGCGGATCCTTGTTGTCATCCATCCCAAGCGCTTTCGTCGCGAGCTCGTTCGCCCGGCTGACGCCGTCGCTGCCACTGGCGAACCACATCTCCGCAAGCCATCGGGTGTCACGCAGATCGGGCTTGTTGGCGGAGATCTCGTTGACAAACTTCTCCGCCTCGGCGGTGCGAGCCACCGGATAGATCAGCCGCAGATTCGTGTACCAACTGTCGATCACATCGGGCTGGGAGATACCTTCCGCAACGCCTCGCTTGGCGAAAAGATACGACGCCCGCATCGACTCGAGCCCGCCCTTCAATTCACCGGTGTTCGCCAGCGCCGCGCCGATGGCGCTTTGGAGGTATGGCGATTTCTCGACGATCGCGTTGCGGTCACGCAGCGAATCGAGCACGTCCTGCCAGTTCGCCGGCTGCCGACGAAGTCGCAGATCCGTCACACGCTGAAGCACCTGCGCGTCATCAGGTCGAAGCTTGTCGGCCTGGCTGAGGGCCAGAATCGCCTCGTCCAAGCGACCGTTCGCGAGTTCGACTTCGCCCAGCATGGACCGCCACATGGGATCGTTGGGGGAGAGACTGATCGCCTCTCGACAAACCTCGACGGCGCGATTCGACTTGCCGGCATTGATCAGGAACTTGATGAGTTCGCGACGGCCGTCGGCGTTGGACGGCGCGGCCTTCGTGAATCGTTCCAGTTCGACGATCGCCCCCGCTGGATCCTTCTTCGCCAGGAGCAAGTCCGACTTCGCCTGGGCTGCTGGCCAGTAGTCGCCGCGAAGTTTGGTCGCCTCGTCCGCTGCCTTCAACGCCGCATCAAGCTTGCTGTCGTCCCGTTCGTCGCTGCGGGCGTCCCACTGTTTGCGGAGCAGCGATGCTTCCTGCACCGCGACACCGGGGTTGCCCTTCGCGGCGGCGCGGGCCCGTCGCACCGCGGTGAGTCCGGCTTCGTACGCGGCTGTCGCTTCAGCGAGTTTCGCCTTCGCGCCCGCCGTGTCGCCCTTGGCCTGCAGTGCGTCCGCTTGAAGGCGAAGTCCCTGGCCCTGGCCTTCCAAAAGACTGGCCTCGAGTTGGTCGGTGACTATGTCCCGCTTTCCATCGACGGTTGCCTCTGCGATCTTTTGCCTCGCGAGGTCGAACTGCTGAAGACGGCCGTGGGCCTCAGCCATTCGCAGCGCCAGGTTGCGGTCGCTGTTCTTCTCCTTCGTCTCTTCGCTCGCTCGCTCCTCGGGCGTGGCGTTGGGCAATCGGGCTGCGACTCGCTGCGCCGGGGTCTGCGCCTTGACGCGGGCCGCGAGCTTTTCCAGATGGTCGATCGCCAACTGCCACTGACTCTTCTGGAAGTAGTACTCGGCGATCGAAGCGTCGGCACCGAGCTTCACCGGGTCCTGCAGTTCAACTGCCTTGGCGAACGCTGCGTTGCGCTCAACCGCGTTGCCGACCTCGGCGAAGTGCACTCCCTTGCCGATGTACATCTCCGCGGTTGCCTTGGAACCCGCACCGCTAATCATTGTGTCGATCACCTTCGCGGCCTCGTCGTAGCGACCCTGTCGGCGGAACGTCGCCGAACGCAGCATCACGAGTTCGACATAGCCCGGATCAGCACTCTTGGCCAGGAGTGACTGGAAGATGTCGTCGCTCGCGTTCAGCCAGTCCTTTCGCACCAGATCCAACTCGCGTGTCTGAGTCGGGCCGTCGAGGGCCCGCCACTGCGAGTCGTTGTACTTCGGCTTGCCGGAGGGATCGCGGACACTCTCGCGATCGGGCTGGAGCTCCGCAAGCAGCGTCGCGTACTTGATGGCATTGCTGCGATCGGCCGGCACCAGCTCGTAACGGGTCTTCCGCATGCGACGAGCGAGATCCTTGTCACCGATCTCAGACTCGAGATCGAGCCAAGTGTCACCGATCACCATGTCCTCGCCGGCGATCTTGCGTGCGTCCCGCAACACCGTCAGTGCGACACCGCGATCTCCGGTCCTGATGAGTGACGTCACATAGACCCTCACGCCGTTCATGTCGGTCGGCCGTCGGCGGTACGCCTCGGCGTAGCTCTTCACCGCGGCGTTCATCTCGCCGGTCTGCTCCTGAGCGGCACCAAGCAGTCGCCAGACGTCGGCGGAGTCGACGTTGCGATCAATCGCCTTCTGCAAGACGTCCACCGCGACGCCGGCCTCACCTCGCACCAACGCCAAGCGGGCCCGGAAGAGCGGCGGCAACGTCGGATTGCGAGTCGTCGACTTGTCCGCGTCGGCGATCACCGCTTCGACGGGCTTAAAGTCGTTGGCTCCCGCGGCGCTCGCGTCCACGAGTGCAATCGTGAACCGGAAGTCCAGCAGCGCGGGATTCGTCGGATCGAGCTGCATCGCCTTCTCCTTCCACTCGCCCGCGGCCTTGCGAAGCGAGGGAACGATGGCGGCGGTGCGCTCGGACTCGGGCTTGTTGGTCGCTGCAAGGCGCCGCGATTCTGCCAGTGTCGTTTCGGCGACCTGGTGAAGTCGGATCGCGGTCCAGACCGTGCGGTCCGGTTCCGTCGGATGCTCCTGCGCGACCGCGGTCTCCACGCGCTTCGCCGGATCGTCGCTTGAGAGGAAGGTGATGATGCGGCTGAGCTGCGGGTTGTTCGGCGAGATCTGCATGCCGGCGTTGCAGATGTCCAGCGCCTTCTGTCGAGTCTTCGCCGCCTTCTCGGCGTTTCCCGCCTGCGTGTCGACGCCGAACTGCGCCCCTTCGATCATGGCGTTCAGGACGTACACCTGAACGATCTGCTTCATCGGATCGATCTTCTTCTGCTCTTCCAGCATCGGCTCCGCCAGCTTGCGAGCCTCATCCAACTTGTTGGCCAGACGCAGATCGTCGATCTCCTTGATCCGTCGCACGAGCGGGTCGTTCGCGTCGATGAGCCCGCCCGACTTCTGGGTCTTGATCTCGGCGAGGAAACGCTTGGATTCGGCGCGAGTCGCATCGCGATTCAGGACCGCTTCAAAGGTCCGCTCGGCGGCGTCGAATCGTCCGTTGCGGAACTCGAGCATGCCGCGCCGCTCGAGCAACTGCACGTTGCCCGGCGCAAGTTCGAGTCCGCGATCGATGAGCTGTTGCGCCTGCCCAGTCTCCTTGAGCTGCTCGGCGGCTGCGGCGGCGAGCACATACAGCTCGACATCGACGCCGCTGTTCTTCTTGAACACTTCCTTGAACTTCGTGTCGGCGACCGCATAGTCCTTGCGAGCGTAGGCGAGTTTGCCTTCGGTTCGAAGGACCGCCGAGTTGTCGGCGAATCCTGCGGCGAGCTCGCGGATCTTCGCCGCGGCGGCATCGAGCTTGGGCATGATCGCGGCTTGCGCTGCCTCATCCTCTGCGTCTCCGAGCCGGGCGAACTGGAGATCGAAGATCTGCTGCGCCGCGGCGATTCGCATTTCGTCTTGAGCCGCGCTCGCCAGACTCACCGGGAGCATCGGCATGTCGATGATCTTCTGGGCTTCGATCGCCGCGCGGTCGGGATCGCTGAACTGGAGACAGAAGGAGAGACCGCGTCGATGTACCAGGGAGTCCGGATGGACCGCGAGGTAGGTATCGAGCATCTTGCTTGCGCGCAGGAAGCCGTCGGGGACGCCGGGAGCGCCGATCGCCTTCGAGGCTTCGAACACCGCCGTCGGGTCGTCAAGCTCCAAGCATCGGCTGGCCAGCGCATCCGCCGCGGCGCCGACCTGCTCGGCCGTGACCTTCGAGTCATTGCTGAATTTCTGCACACGAAGTCGTGCGAGATTCCACAGCAGCGTCTGAACTCCCTTCGGAGCGTCTTGCTTTGCCTTGGCGAGGAGCGTGTCGAACGAGGTCCACGCCTCCGTGGCTTGGCGACCCTGGCCCGCAGTCTCAAGACTCATCGCCTGCTGGAAGCGGATACCCAAGATCGCGCCAAAGGCAAGGTCGAGATCGTCTCCCTCCACCTTCGAAATGTTCTCGTCGAGAAGTCGAACCGCGTCGGCGACCTCTTCGGGTGCGAGCGCGCCGACCCGCCTCGCCTGCGCGTACGCCTGGTACACCTTGGCGACGGGAAAGAGCTTGTCGTCCGGTGAAAGGGCCGTAGTCATGTCCTGGGCCACAACATCGTGGAGCGATTGCCAGCCGACAGGCGAGTCGTTCAACTCGGACTGCTGCCGTCGTTCCGAAAGCACCTCGCGCCAGAACGTCGCGTTGTTGCGGGCGATCTGCGCCCGAGTGAGGAGCGAGCCCACATAGAGAAGGTACTTCTCTCGCGCCTGGTCACTTGAGACCGGCACGATCTTGCGGGACGCCTCGATGAACTTGCCGTGATACTCGACGTTGTTCCTCCGCTTGCCGATCGCGCGGCCGTAGTTTCGGGCGGCCTCCTCAAAGGCATTCGCGGCCTTGGCCTTGTCGCCCGCGGCGAGGGCGGCATTGCCCGCGATCATCGCCTGATCACCTGCATTCACGAACCGCGTGGGATCGGCTCTGTACTGTTGCGCTACGACGAAGCCGACGACGCCGACACCGATGAGGGTGCAGGCGGAGACGACGATGATGACCTTCTTGTTGACGCGCGTAGCCATGGCTGGACCGTTGTGGAGAGGAAGTTAGGGAGACGAAGCGGGGGTGACGGTGTTCGAGGCGGCAGACTCACCGCTCGCGGCATGCTCCACCGTCGGCCAATCCGGAAGACGGGCCATGAGGTGCGGCAGGAGCTCGCGGAACAAATCGTCCGCCTTCTCGCGGAAGATCGCCAGCGACGATTCGTCGCCGCGGGCGTTGTAGCGCATTGAGAATTGCACCTTGCAGTAGTAGGCGAATCGCTCGCTGCGCTCGAAGGCCAAGGCACGCACTCCGTACGGATCGGGAGTGAGTCGGCCGTTGGCGATGAACAGGTATCCGCCGAGGAGGCGGAGAGCCGGTTGCTTGGGGTTCTGGAATTCGGTGACGCGGATCTTCATGTCCCCGATCGGCAGGTACACGTTCGTCGGCTTCCCGGTGATCGGATCCACGGTCGTCGTGGTCGCGTACTCGCGGCCCGTCGCGCGATTCACCACTCCGCTGGACTTGTTCCAGAGCGAGTCGTCGACAGCGAGCGCAAAGTCCTCGGCCACCTTTGTCTGCGAGAAGCCAGCGACGTTCCAGCAGCGATCGGGAACGTGCGGGACGTCGTCGATCGTGCCGGTGTAGTAGGCCATGTGCAGTTCGACCGCGCCTTTGGACACTTCGCCGTCGAGTGCATAGATGCGACTGACGTACTGCTTCGTGCCGAGTTCCTCAACGATGGCATCGCTGAGCTGCTCGTCCTGACCGACCTTCTGCCATCGCCCGAGTCGCGTCGGAATCGAGTCGAGCGGCGACCGCAGTTGCACCGGCTCCTTCACGACGTACACGTTGAGAGCGCGAACGGCTCCTAGGAACCCGAATGCGCCGACCACGAGGATCGCCAGCGAGGTGAAGTACGCGATTCGCGTGGTCGCGGCGAAGCGATAGCTGGAGGGTCCCGCCGGGGGCAGCGACGGGACCTCTTCGTCGATGAGCATGTTGCGGAGGACCCACAGAATGCCCAGGTAGAGCAGGAACGCCGGCATGAGCCAGACCAGTCCAATGACGTGGTGGAAGTTGCCGGCGGTGAAATTGATATCCCAGAGCGAGAGGATTCCGAGCGTCATGACTCGGAGGACGTTGACGCCGATCGCTACGGGCACGCCTGCCGCAACGAGAATCGCCCGTTGCCACCAGCGCGGCAGCCCGGTGTGGGCGATAGCCACGCCGAGGGCGAGGAACGCCAGGAGCATGCGCATGCCCGAGCAGGCTTCGGCGACGTTGAGCGGCTTGGGAGTCCCGCCGGAGAAGACGGTAAGGACGTTGCCCTCTCGCTCGGTGTCGATCCCGATGGTGTTGAGAAGCACCCAGGCACCGCGAGCGGAGAAGTCCTGCATGCGCTCGGTGACCGGCTTGAGGATGCCGTCAGAGATCGTCTGACCGAACACCACCCAGTAGACGAGCGGAAACCAGAGGTACCGCATGGCCCGCCATCCGAATAGCAGGAGCGCGGTACCGATCACCGTCAGTCCAATGCCTGCGCCTCGAGCGTTGTGATGTACGAGAAGCGACTTCGGCCCGAGGTAGCCCAGAAAATAGATTCCGATGCCGACAACCATCAGCACCAGACCGGACCACGCCGGGCGGAACGGTTCGGCCAGGATCTCTTCACGCTTCAGCCAGATGAAGTACCCGCTGATGAACGGAATCACCAGGGTGTGGCCCCAATCGGACGGAGCGTGGATCGCGCTGCGGACTTGGGCGTAGCAAAAGAACCAGAAGACCGCGACGAGGACGCTCAGCAGCACCAAGCCGGCGATCACCATCGATCGAAATGACAGCGTGAAAACGGACAACGCGTCACCCATGGGGGCGACCACGCCGTAGCGGGCCGGGGATGTCCCGCTTGATCCGCTTGACATGCTTGTCATGCGCTCCTCAATCGACCAACCACTTCGACAGGTTCAGGCTCTTCCTCGGGTCCGGGAAATCAGGTTCGATGGAATCGACCCCTTCCGAACGGATGTCCTCAGACCCCTCTCGCCCCGGCAGGGGGCCGCAGGGTACGCGAAGCCATCAGGGTCGGTTCGGCACCAAGTGACATCCGCGCATCGAGTCGATGCGCGGATGAGACACTCTGAGTCAGACCAACACCGGAGCCCGATCAGTTCCGCGAAACGCCCAAGCTCTCCGGCGGCGGGCCGAAGACGTCGTTGCCGAAGTTGCGGTCGATCAGGAAGCCGAAGCCGTAGGTCATGCGGAATCCGTTCCGGATGACCGCCAGCGGAGTCGCAAAGAAGTTGGTGCCCACGATGACGTGGTCGTCCGGCTTCAGAGCGATGTCCGGCTCGGATCGGGCCCGGATCGCGGCGAGATTGATTCGGATCGCAGCCTCCCGCATCGGACCAACCCGGCGGATGAGGTCCACACGCTGAGGAATCGCGATCTGCGTGAAGCCGCCCGCGACGTCCACCAGCCGCGACAAGGTCAGTTCACCATTGGAGGGCAGTTCGTACACGCCTGGACGGTTGATTTCGCCACCGATCACCACCAGGCCTTCCAAGGGTGGCTGGACGAAGATCTGGTCACCCGGGCGGATGATGACGTTGAAGTTGCTCTCGCCCTTCGCGAGCGCTTGATAGTCGATCTCCATGATGCGGGTCGCATACATGTTCGTGCCGGTGGGGCGATCGAGCGGACGTGCAGGGGCGGTCAGCGACGGCGCAGGTGCCGCCGTTCCGCGGACCCATTCCTGCCTTTGCGCGTCCCACATCCAACCTTCGCCATTCGATTGGCCGGCTGTGGTCGGCGCAACCGCAGTAGTTCCCGTTGGGGCCGGGGTCTTGAGTTCATCGACGTCGATCGGCGGCTTCGCCTGACCTGCTGCGTCTTGGAACTTGCCACTCACCATGCCGAGGGTTCCGGCTGGCTTGTCGCTCCCGACCGGAGGCGCCGTCGACGGCGGCGTGGTCGGCGACGTTGAGCCCTTGGATGGTTCGAGTTTCTGGATGAGGTCGTTGATGTCGACCGCAGGCGCGGTCTTCCCACCTCCGACGTCACCCGTCGTGTCCGGAACGATCGGATTTGGCTTCCCCATGCCGCGATCGCGATAGCTCGCGTTCAGCGAGTCATCGAGCGGGCGTGATCGGATCACGAAGATCTTCTTGGTGACGCTGAACGTGCCGCCAGCCAGCGCGACTGCTTCAAGCAGGCGGAAATCTGGACGCGTCAGACCATAGACGCCGGTGCCTTGCACCGCGCCGTAGATGACAAAAGTGAAGCCTTGGCCGCGTTCGAGAATCACGCTGACGAGCGGCTCCGCGATCAGCGCCTTCAAACGATCTTCAAGCGATCGCTGTACTTGTGCGATGGTCAGACCTGCTGCGGGGACCTCGCCGATCGTCGGCAATCGGATGTTGCCGCTCGGATCGACGGTCCGAAGCATTTGTTCGGTCTGCCCTTGGCTGATGAGTTCGAACACTTCGACGCGGATCTCGTCGCCGGCGCTGAGTCGGTACTGCAGTTCGCCCGGCTGAAGGTCGTCGGGCGTCGGGGCGCTCACCTGGCCCCATCCTGTGGTCTCACGCTCGACGACGTCGAGCCGACTCAGGATCGGCATGGTGCTGGGGGTGCGCTGGTAGTACCCGACCTTTGTAGGGTCGAAGAACCCGTCGGTCTCGCAACCGGCCAGAACGAGACTCAAGCACATCAGCAGACCCAAGAAGGTCAATTTCGTACGAAGCTCGCGCACGCCGCTCTCCTTATGAACCCGAAACCGCTGCCTCCGCTCCGCCACAAGCGCGACGGAAGGTTTCCAGCAACGGGGTGTTACCGGCCTCTTGATCGGCGATGACAACTGGGCAAGTTGAGAGAAGAGTGCCGGAACAGCGCCGCGGCTTCCTGGACTGGGGCTGCGGACCCCCCCGGTCAGCCGGCGAGAACCCGCTTGAGCACCGCCATCCGCGTGGCAACACCGGCGGTCACCTGCGGCATGATCCGGCTCGCTCTGGGGTCGTCAGCCACCGCGTCATCGATCTCGACACCCCGGTTGACGGGGCCTGGGTGCAGGATTGCGCAGCGTTCAGGGAGTCGGCGGGCTCGGCCATCGGTCAGTCCGTAGAGGCTGCGATAGTCCGGCGCGACGCCGGAACCGGCTGAGCGCTCACTCTGAATTCGCAGCATCATGATCGCGTCGAGCCGAGGCAGGACCCCGTCAAGATCATGGCTGACCTCGATCGATCCCGGTCCCTTGGCCAACTCGCGAAACTCACTGGTCACCAGGGTCGGCGGGCCGACCAGCAGCACCGTCGCCCCCAAGGTCACCAGGCCGTGGGTCGCCGAACGGGCGACACGACTGTTCACGATGTCGCCGACGATGGCGATCGTCCGGCCGCGAAACTCGCGGGTCGCGTGGGTCTGCTCGATGTGTCGGCGGAGCGTCAGAAGATCGAGGATCCCCTGGGTTGGATGCTCGTGGCGTCCGTCGCCTGCGTTGATGACCGGCACCGCAAGGTGCTTTGCCAGCATGACCGCGCCGCCCGAGGTCGACGAGCGGACGACCACCGCATCGACTCCCATCGCCTCGATGTTCTTGGCCGTGTCGAGCAGCGTCTCGCCCTTACTGGCGCTGGAACCGCTGGCTCCGATGTTCGTGACCTCAGCACCCAGTCGCTTGGCGGCGACTTCAAACGAGACCCGCGTCCTCGTCGAGTCTTCAAAGAAAATGTTGGCGACGACCTTGCCCACCAACGGCAACGGCGTGGGATACGACTTCGCACCGGAAGCAAAGGGCACCATCGCCTCCGCCTCGTCAAGCCAGCGTGCCAGATCCGCCGCGGCCAAACCTTCAAGAGCCAGAAAATCCGGTCGAACGGAGAGCATGTTTCCATGCTAGCAAAGCCGGGAAGTTCGCGCGGAGAGAGAGGGAGGGAGGGAGATTCAACACAGAGAGCGCAGAGACCACAGAGATTGCACAGAGAAAGAGAAACGGTTCCGAGGGGACGTCATCGGACCTGTCAGTAATTCTGAAAGGTCCGCCGTTTCCGGGCAAGTCCAGGCGCTTTGTCCCGTAGGCGTTTCCTACGCGAGGGGGATCCGCGAGGCGTGGTCGGTGTATGTCCCGTACGCGCTCACGACAATCGGAGCCCGCTGCGTCGACGGCGCAGCGCGACGACGCCCACGACCGCGGAGCACGACGCGAGCGCCCAGGCCACGCGCGGGAACACGCTGCGACTCGAAGCGATGTACTCGTCGCCTGTATCGAGATCGAGGACGAGAAATCCTTCGGGCACCGCGAACTGGGACACGTCGGGTCCGACGCCGACAAAGAGCTTCGGCGACCCATCCGCCGACGTCTTCACATCGAGTCGACGTTCGATCGACACCGAGCCATCGGCGTCGAACATCTTCGACACGCCGCTCAACGGCAGCGCGATCGTGCCGGGATCCGGCTGCCAGAAGGACTCCGCGATCCAGCGCGACGCGAGCGATCCACCAGCGAGGTAGGTCTCGCTCCGCACCACCGCGCCGCCGAGCGAGGGAGCCACGGCGATCGAGATGAGCGGGGAGCCGTTGTCTCTGCGCTGTTCGATGATGAAGCAGGAGTAGCCCTCGCACTCCACCGGACCGGGAAGAATCGACACGTTCGGACGCGTCAGAAGAGTGGCGACATCGTTGCTCGGCGCACCGCCGGTCGCGAGCGTCCTGGTCCGCAGCATTCCGATCAGGAAGGAGTACTCGGGAACAAGCTCGCCGATGTTCAGCTTGTCGGGATCCGACGTCGTCTGAACCTCGCCGAGCCCGTCGGTCGGATCGAACCGGATGATCCTCGCGGCCTTCGCGGCGGCGTCCCAGACGCGGCGCGATCCATCGGCGCGCAACCCCCCGCTCCCCGCGCGCTGCGCTTCGATGACGAAACCCGCCGGACCCCATTGCACGCGCCAGCCGAGGATCGCCGCGTCGTTGTTCTGATAGGTCGTCACGTCGTACTCGACCGTGAGCGCATGCACGGCGGACTGCTGCTGCGCGAGCAGGGCGGAGAGCAGGGCCGGATCGGAGTAGACCGCGGCAGACGTTGCATCGTCAAGCGGTCGAGCAGCCGCGGCAGACCCGGCGCATCCCGTAAGCAACACGAGAACGGCGACCGAGTTGCGTGAAACGGTAGAGTCGAACATGGGTCACTTCCCTATCCGAGAGTTTGCGAAACGGGACCGAGTCGCATAATCAGCATCGAGGCGTTGCGGCGGTTCTCAGTACAACCGGACATCGGTGAAATTACCCCGCCCCCCCTTGGTCCACACAGAATTCTGAGACTTCGTCGCATTTCATCGGATGCGTTGCTCGCCGGGCCGGTGCCGACGAGCACCTGCGCGGGCGCGATCGGGTACCGAGCGCGCTTCGGCGAGAAGTACCCGCCATGGCTGAACGCAAGAACAGAGACTTCGATCGTCCCGGCGGATACGCCATGCCCAAGGGGCGACGCAGGTCCAGCGCAAGGCCCGGTGCGACCTCGCTGCGGACGGCGTGATTCGCCTCTCCGGCGACGACACGAAGATCCATGTTCCGACGGTGAGCGGGCGACTGGTCCCCCGTGGTAGGTGTCTGTCCCGTAGGCGCTCCCGTAGGCGCTCCAGCGTGCCAGATCCGCCGCGGCCAACCCTTCCAGAGCGAGAAAATCCGGTCGAACGGAGAGCATGTTTCCTTGCTAGCAAATCTGTGCCGAAGTCTCTCAACGCGACACGAGCGACGGATCGGCGACCAGCGCAAAGTCGATGCTTTTTTCGGCGATCGCCCCGCTCGTCTCGTCGCGGATCGTCGACTTCATGATGTAGCTGCCGACGCTCAGGAAATCGGTCAGCGTGACTTTGTCGCAGATGAAGAACTCGTTACGCCGAACCTCGCTTGCGTCGCTGACCGCCTGCCAGTCACGACTCCAGACTTCGGTACCGTCCTTGGTGATGATTGAGATCTTCGTCGCGAGATTCGTGACCCAGGCCGCTTTCGCGACCGTCTGTTCCTTCCGATCGCTGACGAAGCCTTCGATCTCTGAATAGAGAATGACCTGCGTTGATCGCCCGGGCAGAAATCGCCGGTTCTCGATCGGAGTGATGCGCCCGAAGCCTTCGACCTTGGTCGCAAGATCGACACGGGTCACGCGCAGCGGCTTGGTCGACTCGATGGAGGCGAGGGACTTGCCGATCGACGCCGAGATCTCGCTGAGCGGTTTGCCGGAAACGAGGTCGCGTCCGACGAGCGCGCATGCGTCGTGGAACTTGGTGACGAAGGTCTTCTCGTCGTCGTCGAGACCCTTGAACGAGTGGACATCGAACGATTGGTCGGGGTCACCGACGGCGAGCGCGGCTTCGGCGAGCGCCTTCGCCAGCGGACGATCCTCGGGTTGACCTGCCGCTGGAGCCTGCTTGGTCAGGCGCGTCGCGATCGCTTGCGAGAGCATCTCGGCAACGAGCTTCGCATCGGAGTTCGCTGAACCGGAGCTTGGACGCTGCGATGGCGGGGTGGAGATCGTTGGCGACGCCAAGACGTCCGGCTCGGGAGTGAGCGCAGCCCGGGTCGCG
>JBBQCR010000009.1:0-23402 GCA_038318935.1 Phycisphaerales bacterium | reverse complement strand
GTGGGGCCGCTGCCCGGGCAAAGTTCGTGAAGTGAGGGACCACCAGGCGGCGGCGGCGCTGGTTCAGCGCCGCCGCCGCCTTTTCTTGGTGCATCGACGGTTCCGGCGTGGGCGTCGCGCTGGACACGCTCGTTCTTCCCGTTCCTCGGTACCTCCGCACCGATTCACAACGGTTGCGGCAAATCGCGATCGCGCGATGGACTTTGCAGCCTGTCATCAGTAATCTCGCCCGCACATGGATCAAGTGCCGGAGGCTATCGTCGGGGTCGCCGCGTTCATCGGAATCGCGTTGCTCGGCTTCGCGATCTTTGGTCGACCCGATCAGTCGCTGCCGCGATGCTCTCAATGTCGCGCCGATGCGCGGCGGTTCGCGCGAAACAGCCCGATGCTCTGCGAGTGCGGCGCGGCGCTCGATCGACCCGGCGCTGTGCGCACGAAGGGTCGTGTGCGACGTTGGGGCTTCGCCATTGCCGGGATCGTCGTTTGGATCGCTGCGATTGGGTTGACGCTCGAAACGATCCGTGAGCGAGCGATTGGAACGTCGTGGGTTCGCTTTATTCCGATCGGCGCGCTCATCGCACGCTCGAACGCCGGCGATGAATGGGCCGTTGACGCGTTGCACGAGCGCTCGCTGGCGGATGACCTCTCGCCGGAGGATGCGGGCGCACTGCTTCGCGAAATATACGAGCCGTCGCCGAATACTCCGAAAATCTCCGGCCATATGGCGTTCAAGCGTTGGTCGCTGACCCGTCCAGACGCAGCGCGGATGATCCCCCTGATGTCGCACTACGCGGCGAAGGGAGTGCACTGGGAGGGCGACGACCTCGTGTGCGAACTCGGCCCCACGATCAGCCTGCCTGAGGCGTGGCTCTTGCGCATCGAGCGAGTCTCCATCGGTGGCCGCGAGCTTTCGTGGTCGCTCACGGTTGCCCCGCTCTATCGAAGCGGGTCTGTGGGCACTCGCGCGTTCCTCGGCACTGCGACGCTTCGGGTCATCGTTCCGCGCGACGATCGCCCTATCGGCCCTGTCGAACTCGACGCGCTGATCGTGGCGTCGCGCGGCGCTGCCGGCATGGCCTGCGATCCACGTGTCAATGGTTCCACGCCGCCAACGACGTGGCCCGTGAAGTCGGAAACTGCGCCGGTCTCGATCGCGATCACGCTTCCTGCGGCGGAGAGGAAGCCGACGCCATGAACGGACTCGTGGAATGGATGTCGCAGCTTCCGGCCGATCGCGCGGCGCCGATTTTCATCCTGGTTGCCGCGACACTCTCTGCGATCTTGTCAATCGCGTTCATCATCGGTGGCCTCTGGGCCCTTCGTGGTCGACCAGCGCTGCGCGTGCCGGGTTGCCGCCGATGCGATGCATCGCAGCATGGCGAAGGCGTCGTCGTGCCGAAACTCTGCACGGAATGCGGCGCGGCACAGGTTTCGCCGCACTCAGTTCGGTGGGTGCGATTTCGCAAACAGCCGCTTACGTTGCTCATTACCGCCCCTGTCGTTCTGATTGGCGGAACGTGCGTCGCTGTACTACTCGTTCGAGGGTTCGTCAACAGCGTCGATGCTCGAGCAACACGCATGCGCGACACGCGCGAACTCGTCGCAAAATTCCGGGCCTCGAGCGCCGTAAACCAAGCTTGGCCGCGTGGTCCGCTGATTGATTCAGCGATGTCGATCGAGGAGGTCATCGGCATTGCTCGCGAAGGCGGCGCGAAAGGAACCGAAGCATTCTTGTCAATCGTCAATTGGATCGGAACGAGAATGATCGAATCGCAGGAACTGGACCCGGCGATGACCTTTCTCGAAGCCGTCGCCGCGCGATCGATCCCGAGCGCTCCGTTTGTCGACCGGAGCGCGCACGCGACACCCGGCGACAATTCTGATCTGCGCACGACCTCCGGATGGCGCAGCGCGACGCTCATCGCGCTCGGCGCGCTGAACGCGAACTACCCGTCCGTGCGAGAACGCTCGCGCGCACTTGCAGAGCGCCTGTTGCCTACGCCCGAGATTCTTGCGCCGTCGTGCGTACGTCCCGGCGCGCCGATGACGATTCGCGGTGCGATCGGCGGCGAGCCTGTGAACGTGTTGGTCCGCATTCTCACGATCTCGATCGATGGGGCGACTGTGTGGTCGCTTGGGCTCGGCAACGATCTCAAAGCGATGGGCCCGAGCGTCAACGCGCCGAGCGCGGTTGGCGCGCATGTGCTCGAAGTGCAGTGGGCCGTCGTGTTGCTCAACAACACATGGCCGGCGCTGCAAGTCTCGGAGAGTGAACCGATTCTTTCGGGTACGACATCACACTCGTTCCTCGTGGATGCCGGTCCCGAACTGCTTCCGCGTGAATCGCTCGGCAAGTACGAGCGATTTGACATCAGCTCGACGTGGTTCTTCGTCGAACGAATAGATGACGTCGAACAAATCCAACTCGTCGTCCAACTGCGGGGAGGAATCGCGATGGAAGGAAACTGGGACGTCGAGCGCGCTGGATCGTGGCAGCACGTCGGCGAGCAGAAGGTGAGCGACGGTTCGTACTTCAACCGCGTGATCCTGCTTGAGCACACTGCCGAGTGGCCGGACGTCATTCGCCTGCGATTCACGCCCTCGACCGCGCTCGACGCCGTCGTGTTGCCCGCGCCGTCAACCTATCCCAACCTCGCGTTTGATGTCGGCCGTTCGCTGCGCGGGGTTCTTGATGAGGAAGTCATCTTCGAACTCTCGCGTATTCCCGCTGCACAGACAGGCATCGTCGACGTTCGCAGCTATCTCTTGAAGCCCGATTGGTGGAACGCGCCCGCGCCGCGATGAAGAGTCACGTCGCCTCTGCGACGACATCCTTCATGACATTCGCACGGCAGAAAGGACGTCCATGTTCCACATCCCCACGTCTCTCCGTGGCCCGGGAGCTTGGGACGCGGGTCACGCGAATGCGACGAAGAGACCAGACAGTCCGCCGTACACCTCGCTGCGAAGCGATGCGGTATGGAACGAAGACCTGGATCACTCTCCGAAGAGGTCCTTCGCCGTGAACACTGAGTCCTTGCAGCACCGAGCGACGTGATGGACGGCGTTCACCTGTTCCAGATGGCTCACGATCGTGTCTACGGACAATCCCCCCACGCTCCAAGGAGCGTGCCGAGGTCGCCCGCGCCCACGAGGCCGTCCCCGTCAAGGTCGGCCGGGCCCGCAAAGCTTCCCCACGCGCCGAGCAGAATCGCGAGGTCGTCGGAGGCAACTTGTCCGTCGCCGGTGAGGTCCGCGCTGCACGCGAGCACACCCTTGCAGTCGGGATACATTGAAACGGTCTCAACCGTCGCGAGCCCTGCGGCATCGGTCACGGTGAGACGTATCTCGTACCAGAACGTGTCTTCGCCGCAACCCAGAGGCGTGATCACCGCCTGCGAGGAGCACACCGGATCGGTTGGTTCAGGATGCTCATGCGTGTTGTGGTGAAGGAGTACCTTCCAACCGCAACTGAGTTGATCCGCAGCGTGCTCGGCGTCACTGATCTGTGCTTCGAGGGGGAAGATCGTCTTCGCATCCATCGGATAGAGCTGACCGTCGTAGATACTGGTGATCGTCACCAGCGGAGGCGAGTTGTTGGCGCTGACGAGCAGGGTGGTGGACGCGGATGCTCCGTCCGCATCAGTTGCTGTCAACTTCACGTTGAACGACTGCGGGGCGGAGCTGGCAGCCAGGAAGACGTGCGGGACGACTGCGCCGATGCCCGACGTGCCGTCGCCGAAGTCCCACGCGAAGCTCAGCGCCGTGCCCTCGCGGTCACGTTCGACGCGAGCGGGCTCGGTCCCCACGGTTGTGTCGAGGTCACGACCAGCTTGGGAAGCTGATTGCCGCCTGGCTCGTACGCAATGCGCACGAGTTCACCGGGCCAGCGCACCGCCCAGAGGGTCTCGTCGGTCGGGTGTGCGACGATCGCGACGACGTTGCCGAAGTTTGGATCAAACACCCCGAGCCACGTTGCTGTTCCAGCCGAATTGATGCCGAATGCCCGGAGCCAACCCGACGAGAAGTCGCCGAAGAACGCCCGGTCATGCCACGCGGGCGGCCAGGAGTCGAAGTGCACGCGCGAGCCGCCGATCGCGCACTGTCCACCGAAGGTCGCGCCCACGATGCCCGAGGTCGGTCCTCCGATGGGGAGCGTGACGGCTGCGCCGGTTGAGTACCCGGGGACACGGGCCTGCCCGCTTGAGTGATTCCAGTCGGCGAGGGCTCGGCGGTGCTCGAAGGTCGGGATCGTCGCCGGAACGACGACGGGCGCGCCCGGGGGATAGACCGCGAGACCGTCGACGTTCGGCCCTCCGCTGCCGGTCGTTGTGAGTCGCACGGTGTGCGTGCCAGCGCCAAGCGTGAGCGACTGCTCGCGCAGTCGCCATTCGGTCCACGCGCCCGTACCGCTGAAGGAGAGCGGATTCGCGACGACCGCGCCGTCCACTTCGAGTTTCATCGGCTTCGCCGTCGTGCCAAGCGCGTAGCGAAATCCGAGCGTCCACGTGGACGCCTTCGGCACGCTCACGGTCCATTGGATCCAACCGCCGCTCAGACTCGTGTACTTCACGTACGACTGTCCGAGGAATCCGTTGTAGACAGTTTCTGTGATAGCTCCCGATCGGGTCGCGTCCTCGGCTTGCTCCACCGCGCACGGATTGAGCCACTTTGGGTTCGCGAGTAGCGTGTCTTGGAGGAGCAGCGTGCGGAAGCGGAAAAAGGGCTCGTCGCAGTCGCCGCCGAGCGGGTTCGGGGCGTCGAGGTTCGCGACGTTCGCCTCCGAGTAGTCGGGATGAAACTCAAGTCCCTCGAAGATCGGCCAACCGAAGTTGAGGCCCGGCCCGGTCGCGCGGTTGAGCTCTTCCCACACTATCCAGCCCACGTCGCCGATCAGCAGCGTGCCGGGGTTGCCGTCCGCGGGATCGTGGCTTCCCGTTTCAGCCTCGATCGCCATGCGAAACGGGTTCCGAAGCCCGAGACTCCAGACGCGACTGCGCGGAGCTCGAGGCGACGCGGGGTCGAAGAAGGGATTGCTGGGAACGCCGTCTCCGGTGACCGGATCGATTCGCAGGACCTTCCCACAATGGCAATCGACGAGTTGCGACCGGAACGCGCCCACGTTCTCTTTCGCCTTGAGAATGCCGTCCACCAATGCCTGGTCGACGTAGCCGCCGCTGACCTGTCCGCCGAGATCGACCTCTTCGTAACTCGCGTTGTCGCCGACTGAGGCGAGCAGCGTGCCGTCCTCGCCGAAGACCAGCGTGCCGACGCTGTGGGACTGATGCACCACCGGAATGCCGGTGAACTTGTCCTCGCCGAGCAGCACCTTTCGCGAGGCAGGATCGACCGTCGTGAAGTTGGTTCGCGCATCGGCGGTGTAGCGGGTGATTCGTCCGATCGTTGCCGCGTAGTACTCGTCCGCGTTCGGGTTGTATTGCGGTGTTCCCGCGTACAGCAGATGGTGGCGATCAACAACGTAGAGCAGGAAGAACTCGCCGTTGGCGAGAAAGTTCGGATGCGGCACCACCGAGAGCAGTCCGAAGTCGCGCCACGCGCCGACCTCGTCGTGAATATCAAGGATCGGTGGCTCAATTCGATCACCGTCGGCGGTCATCATCCAGATGCGCCCTCCGCGTTCCCAAGCGAGCACTCGACCATCCTCCAGCGGCACGATCCCGGCGATCTCGTTCCAACCACCTCCCAAGGTCGTGTAGGTAAATCCCGTCGGCGGAGCGGAGGACGCGAAGGCGTTGATGCCCGAGGTCAGCAAGGCAGCGGAGACGAACGCGAGGATCGGGAAACGAAGCATGTGTGTAGCGTCGCTGCTTGCCGGATCCAGTGCAAGATGCAAGGTCGCAAACGAGTCAAATGAATGGGTGGGCTGACACGACCGCGCACCGCGACGCCAGGGCTACCAGCCTGTGACCAAGGTCCCTTGGGCTGCTCATCCTCGCTTTCCAAAGCACTTTCGCTTATGCGATACTGCGATGTCGGGAGGTTCCTCCGGTGATCGGCTTCGATATTGAAATCGCCAACGTCTTCGAGCTGGGCCCTGGCGAGGACCTTGACAACTACGGGCCCTTCGACATCTCGGTCGCCGCGGTGTTCGATTCTGAATCCAGCACCTATCGCGTCTGGCACGCGGTGGACGCGGCGGGGCAACCAGCGGGGACACTCGACGCGGCGATGGCCAACGACATGCTGAGGTACTTGCGCGAAGCGCAGCTCGCGGGGAAACGACTTGTCGCTTGGAACGGCCTGTCCTTTGACCTGCGCTGGCTGGGGCACGCCGCGGGCAATCCGAAGCTCGCTGCTGAGATCGCGGAGGATCTGTGCGATCCGATGTTTCATTTCTTCTCGTTGCAAGGCTACCCAGTGAGCCTTCAAGCGGTCGCTGACGGTATGGGACTGAACGTCAGCAAATTGATGAAGGGCGCTGATGCTCCGAAGGAGTGGCAGCAGGGCAATCGCCAGCGCGTGATCGATTACGTGCAAGAGGACTGCCGAATCACCGTCCTGGTCGCCGAAGCGATCGAGCACAAACGACATATTCGCTGGAAGACCCGCAAGGGCACGTTCAGCACCGTCTCGCTCGCGAAACTGCTGGCGGTGCGGGGTGCCGTGAAGCTGCCCGAACCTGATCAGTCGTGGATGAGCGAGCCGATGTCGCGCTCGCAGTTCTTGCGATGGACGAAGGGGAGTCGTTAGGAGCCTGGCTTCCGCGATCGGGGGCTTTCCGCGGGTTCAGGTCCTGAGAACTGCATCCGTTCGCGGTGCGGCGGCAGCAATCTCCGCAGTCGCTTCAGATGGATGTCGCATTCGACGACTGCGGAAGTAGACTCTCGTTCGATAGTCTGCGGCGATCGACTGTGCTGATGCGTCGCCGGTTGTGCAGGCTTTGGCAAGGGATTCACGGGGGATTGCTCATGGTTCGGCCGCATCCTGCACGCTGGTTCGCGTCACGTATCCACCTCTTGATCGTGTCGCTCGTTGCCGCAATTGGCATGACGTCGTGGGCGCGACTGGAAGCGGCGCCGCTGACGCCACCAACGTTCACCGACATCACGTTCGAAGCGGGGACGCTGGCCGTTCATTCGCCCTCAGCGGCGATGGCGTTTGGTTCGACGATTCTGAGTCTCTTCTGCTCCGGTGGCGTCGTGGCCGATTTCGATCGCGATGGTGATCAGGACATCTTCGTCGTCGTCGGCGGCGCAGAGCCCGACGCGCTGTACATCAACGATGGCACGGGACACTTCACGGACGAAGCCAGCGCGTGGGGCGTTGCGGTCAAGCACATGGGACTCGCTGCGGCAGCGGGTGACTACGACAACGATGGCTGGATCGATATCTTCGTGACCAGTTGCGGGCTCGACGGCGAGGACCCCGGATTTGGGAAGCATCGCCTCTATCGCAACACCGGAAGGAAGTCGTTCGTGAACGTCGCCGTCGAGGCGGGCGTGAACATCGGCAGTCCGATTGGGTGCGACGGCACCGGCGCAGCGTGGGGCGACTACGACCGTGATGGAGATCTCGATCTCTTCATCGCCGGATGGCGGGCCAACGCAGCGGGGAATCGGCTCTATCGAAACAATGGCAACGGGACGTTCACCAACGTCACGGTGTCGTCGGGCATCGCCTCCGCGATCACTGGCGTGCGCGGCTTCTCGCCTCGTTTCGTCGACATGGACGGCGATGGCTGGACGGAACTCCTGCTCGCAGCCGACTTCGGTACGTCGCGGTACTTCAGGAACAATGGCAACGGAACGTTCACGAATCTCACCGCGGCGAGCAGCACCGGTCTCGAAGGCAACGGCATGGGACAGACCGTCGGCGATTTCGACAACGATGGGGCCCTCGATTGGTATGTGACGAGCATCTTCGGGACGCCCGCGTCAGGCATTCCGGGCACCGGCAACAAGCTGTATCGCAACGTCGGACCGCACAGCTACGTCGAACGGGCTACCACCGCAGGTGTTGTCGATGGCGGATGGGGCTGGGCGACCTCCGCAGTCGACCTCGATCACGATGGTCGACTCGATCTGCTCGAAACCAACGGATGGACCTTCGGTTCGGAGTATTCGAACGAAGCCTCGCGTGTGTGGATGAACCAGGGCAACGGGACCTTCCTCGACATCGCGGCGACGTGCGGTCTCTGGAACACCTTGAACGGGCGCGGTCTACTCACGGCCGACTTCGATAACGATGGTGATCGTGATGTGGTGATCTTCGCGAACTTCGACGCGATGAAACTCTACCGGAACAACTTGGTCGCAGGACGCGCCAATCACTGGTTGACGATCACCCTCGATACGCAGGGCTCGCGAAGCTGCGCACCCGACGGCATCGGTGCGCGGGTTCACGCAAGTACGCCCACACAGAGCTGGCTCCGCGTCGTCGATGGCGGCACCAACTACCAGGCTCAGGACGATGGACGGGTGCACTTCGGCGTGGCGGACGCGCAAAGCGTCAACGTTCGGGTTGAGTGGCCCGACGGGACCGCGACGCTGAAGCGAGATGTGGTCACGAACAGCTTTCTGACGATCGCCTCTGGCGAGCGCAGTGATCTGACCGGGGATGGATTTGTCGACGGTGCTGACATCGCCGTGTTGCTGCGCCGGTGGGGCCCAATCGATGCGGCTGATCCGACGGATCTGACTGCCGATGGCGCGGTGGATGCCACGGACTTGGCGACGCTTCTCGCGAATTGGCACGCTCCCACGCGATGAATGCGGCGCCGTCGCTCAGCTCGCGCTGCGCCGCGGATCTTGGCGATACCATCGGGCCATCACGCGATAGAGTTCGTTGTCCCATTCGTGCATGTCTTCGGGGCGTTCGAAGAAGACCTCGGTCGCGACGGCGAAAAACTCTGCAGGATTCGTGAGGGCGTACGGTCGCAGCGGGGCGTTCAGGCCGATGCGAAGATCGTGCAGGAGCCGCTCGCGGGCAGCGGTCATCGTCTCGTGCCACTCCGTCGCCTGCTCGAGCGAATCCATCGGTGGCGTGCCATCGACCACGCCGTTTGCCATGTCAAGCTTGTGGGCGAATTCGTGCAGGACGAGGTTGTTTCCGTCGTGGTCGTGGATCGCGCCGTGCAGCGCGTCGCGCCACGAAAGGATCACCGGCCCGCGATGATGGGCCTGCCCCAAGACCGGCATGCCACCGCCGTCGACGACGCGCGTTCCCTGACCGGGGAGCACCGACTGTTGATTCGTTTCCGCGAAGTATCCGCTGGGGTAGACGAGAATTGTGGTGACGCCCTGAAACCGATCGCCCGGACGACCCAGAAGCAGTCGACACGCCTGGGCCGCGATGATCGCTTGCATCTCGATCGTCAGGGTGAGACCTCCGCAGCCTTCCCAATTCCGTTCAGCGATGAAGAAGCGGATCTCGTCCTCGATGCGAAGCTGCTCGTCGGCGGTGAGCTGCGACCAGAATCGCATGTGTCGATCAAGCAGCACCCGCCACTTCGGAGGAAAGGGCGTACGACGAATGTGGCGACGGCGGAGCCAGCGAAAGAGCATTGCGTGGGTTCGTACGGATCGTGATTGACTTCCGCGCTCAACCACTTCGCAGTATGCCCGATTCTCCGGAGCGATTGTGCGCCCGGAGGCCGCTACGGAGCGCCACAATTGGTATCAGGTCGTCGTCGGCGGAAGCCCGCCGCGGGGCATCGACGAGGACGAAGGTGCAGAGTAGCTGCACAGGCCGCGTTCCGCCCTTGCGAACGCGGTAGACTGCCGACCGCTCCGGTCCGCCGTCCACGCCTACGAGCCGAATCGTGATCCGACTGCTTCTTCTTGTTGTTGTCGCCTTCGTGGGCCTGCTCTGCACCTCGCTGTGCGTCTGGTGGTTCGTCTTCGGACGCAACGCCCAACAGCTTGAACGGCAGAACCGGCGCGACTCCTGACCACCGATCGCTTCCGATCTTCGCGAGGAAATGCATGAACAATCCGGCCCGTCTCTTCGCCCTGATCATTCCGGTCTTCGTCATCATTCTGCTGTTGCTGCTCACCACCTGCTCGGCCGCCCACGTGGTCGAGCCCGGCCATCGTGGTGTAGTCGTCACGCTGGGCAAGGTCAGCGATGAGCCGCTTCCGGAAGGTATGAACTGGATCACGCCGCTCATCACCGACGTGCACGACGTCTCGGTGCGGCAGGAGACGGAAGAAGTGCACACGGAGTGCTACTCCTCCGACCTCCAGCAGATCAATATCACGCTGAAAGTTCTCTTCCGCGTCCCGGTCGACAAGGTCGTGCCGCTCTTTCGCGACTACTCCGCCGATCCCTTCAAGAATCTCGTCGCACCGCGGGTGATTGAGGCTCTGAAGGAAACCGTCTCGGGCCTGAGCGCCGAACGTCTCGTGAAGGAACGCGAGATCGTCAAGCGTGACACGTTGACGAAGACCAAGTCGAAGCTCGCGGGTCTCATTGAGCTCGACGACGTGGTCATCGAGAACATCGACCTGTCCGACGAACTGGAACGGGCGATCGAATCGAAGATGGTTCAGGAACAGCAGGCCCAGCGGGCGAAGTACGCCCAAGAGCAGGCCCGCATCGACGCGGACACATCGCTGATCAAGGCCCGCGCCGAAGCCGAGGCGATCAAGATGCAAGGTGAGGCGCTGCGTTTGAACCCCGATCTGGTCGCCTATCGCATCGTCGAGAAGTGGGACGGTCGCGCACCGCTGGTGGTCGGTGGAGGAACGGGCGGGAGCGCGTCAAACGTCATCTTCCCGGTGCCCCTGCGGCAACTCGAGGAAGCGGCACGTGAACGTCAGGCGGAGTCGGCGAAACCGGCAACGAAGTGATCGTCGTTGGATCCATCACGCCATTGAGGGAGGACAATGCAGTCATGCGTTTCATGATTCTCTTCGCCGGTTTCCTTTCGCTCTTGGCAGTCAGCTCCCTCGGGAGCGCGGGGCAGAGATCGACGTCGGCGTCGGCGTCGACGTCGACGTCGGCACCTTCCTCCTCGTTGGAATCGCTCGCGTTCCTGCAAGGAACCTGGAGAGGCTTCATGGGTCAGGCGGAGCCCAAAGAGCCTGTCGAAGAGATCTGGTCCGCCCCGCAGGGCGACAACATCATGGGCTGTTTCCGCTGGAGTGCGGCGGACGGCGCGATTCGCATGCTGGAGATGCTGTCGATCTCCAAGGAGAGCGACGCGATTCGACTGCGACTGCGGCACTACGCGCCGACGTTGACAGCGAAGGAAGAGGCAGACAAGCCGATCACGCTGAAGCTCAGCGTCTCCGAGCCGAACCGGGCGGTGTTCGTCGCCGAGAAGGACGCGGGATCGCTGGCGTCGATCAGTTACGCGCTTGTTGACGGGGCCCTGAAGATCGACATCACGTTCGCGCAAGAGCCAGCGAATGAGAGCGCGGCGACGCGGCGCGAACCGCTTTCGTTCACGCTCACCCGTCAGCGCACTGCGTCGTGATCCGACTGTTTAGCGCGAGTTGCGACCGAGGGTGTTGTACATTTCGCGCTCGCCGCGCCCGCGGAGCGGATAGTCCTTGCGGAGCGGGAAGCCGGGATAGTCCTTCCACAGCAGGATTCGGCGCATGTCCGGATGGCCGCGAAAGCGGATGCCGAACATGTCGTAGACCTCGCGCTCAGTCCACTCGGCGCCGGGCCAGACATCCGTGAGCGAGTCGACCAGAAGACCAGGATCCTCGGCGTTGCCGCTGGTGTCCATGGTCGGATCGAGGAAGACCTTCAGATGCAATCGGCGGTCATGCTTGTGGCTGAGCAGCAGCCAGATCGTCGCGAAGCGGCCGGGCTGCTTCACCGGATAGCCGAGATAGTCCACCGCCGTCACGTCGCTCAGAAAGTTGTACGCGCACTCAGGCTCGTCGCGCAGAAAGCGAGCGACCTCTTTCACTTTGTCCTTGGGCACGATCACCGTCGTCTGGCCGCGGAACTCCGTCGCCATGAACTTGACGTTGGGAAACGCAGCCTTGAGGATCGGAAGGGTCGGGTGATCGAGGTTTGGCTTGGCGGTGGGGGTCGAGGACATGGCGGAAGTCTACCGGCGGAAGGGACGCAGCCCATGCTCTGCGATGGAGTGCTCTCAGCGGCGGTCAGTGCCGGAAGTGTCGCACTCCGGTCAGGAGGCAGGGGATATTCCGTTCGCGGCAAAGTTCGAGTGTGTCCTCGTCGCGCTTCGAGCCGCCCGGATGGACGAGGCAGCGGACTCCAGCGTCGAGCAGAAGCCGTGGGCCGTCGCTGAAGGGGAAGAACGCGTCGCTGGCGGCCACCACGGGAAGCTCGCTCGCTCGAATTCGTGGTCCGGCCTTTTCGATGGCGTTGCGGCAACTGGCGACCCGGTCCATCTGTCCCGCACCCGCACCGAAAACTTGCAGGCCGCTGCCGACGCAAACGGCGTTTGACTTGAGGTGTTTCGCGACGGTCATCAGGAACGCGGCATCGGCCTTCATCGGTGCCGACGGTTCCGGACCGGCTGCATGGATGAGTTCTGCAACGAGCGTGGGCTTGACGTCGCGCTCTTGGGCCAGCAATCCGCCGGGGACGCTGCGGAAGCTGATGGCCCGCGTCTTGACCGCCCGCAGCGAACCCACCGCGAGGAGGCGGACATTCTTCCAGCGCTCCGCGAGGAGCTTCGCCGCCGCAGGATCGAAACGTTCGGCAACGATGACTTCGAGGAACTTGTCGCCCTCGACCATCGCCTGAGCAGTCGCAAGATCGAGTTCGCCCGAGAACGCCACGATGCCGCCATAGGCTGCGAGCGGATCGCCGGCGTACGCCTTCAGGAACGCATCGCGACCGATGGCCGCGACTGCTGCGCCGCAGGGATTGGTGTGCTTCACTACCGTCGCCGCAAACATGCCCGGAAAGAGATCGCGAAGATCCTGCACCAATTCAAGTGCGGCGCTGGCGTCAAGCAGATTGTTGTAGGAGAGCGGCTTTCCGCTCAGGAGTTCCGCGGTGACGACGCTTGGCTCGTTCGATCCGGGATCGCGATAGACCGCGGCTCGCTGGTGCGGGTTCTCGCCGTAGCGAAGATCGCTCGCCGCGACGTAACTGAGGCGCAAGAGATTGGGAAGGAGATCGCCGCCTTGATCGCCGCTCCCGAGCGACGACTGTCCCATCCATGCTGCGATGGTCGCGTCGTACTCCGCCGTCCGGGCGAAGACCGCGGCGGCGAACTCGCGTCGCAGGCTCATCGACGTACAGCCGTCGTTCGCGGCCATCTCTGAAATGACGCGGTCGTATTGATCCGCGTCGGTCACCACCGTGACCGAACTGAAGTTCTTGGCGGCCGAGCGCAGCATCGAGGGACCACCGATGTCGATGTTTTCGATCGCCTCGGACTCGGTGACTCCGTCCTTGCGAATGGTTCGCTCGAACGGATACAGATTGACGCAGACCAGATCGATCGCCTGAATGCCGTGCTGCTTTGCCTGCTCAATGTGCTTAGGGTCGTCGCGCCGAAAGAGTAATCCGCCGTGCACCGCCGGATGAAGCGTCTTCACGCGACCGTCCATGATCTCGGGAAAACCAGTCAGCTTCTCGATTGGTAGCACTGGAATGCCGGCGGCCTGCAGCGCAGCGGCGGTGCCGCCGGTCGACACGAGCTCAACGCCATGCTGGACCAGGGCCCGCGCAAAGGGCAGCAGGTCGGTCTTGTCTGATACCGACAGCAGGGCCCGCCGAATGCGGATGGGTGCGTGCATGGAAGGACGTCCGACGAATCAGGGAGCAGCCTTGCCGACGGCCGCGGGCATCTCGTCCATCGCACCGATCTTTGTCACAGCGACCTTGGGCGTGAGACGAACGACGCGACCGTCCTCGCAGAGGGCCACGATGTCACCAGCGAACGCACCATCGTTGATCAACTGCAACTGGTTGACCTGCGGGTAGGTCGCGGTGCTGACCAGCGATCCGCGCTCGGCGTCGACCAGCGTCAGGACGTGACGCTCGACGTCCCAGAGAGCGATGCGGTTGCCGATCGCGCCGATCGGCACACCGACGACGTCCTTGTTGGACCAGCGGACTTCGCCGTCGATCTTCGCGCTGCGAGCGCTGAAACAGACCAGGCCGCGGCCTGGGATGTACTGCAGGACGGTGTTGTTGAGAGCGAAGGGAGGCGTCTTCAGCGGCGATTCGGTGAAGTGCTTCCACAGAACTGCTCCGGTGCGCAGATCAAATGCCCAGAGGTACTGATCGGTGCTCGCGACGAACACTTCGTTCGCGCCGACGGCTGGCGTTGCCTCGATGCTGTCGAAGGTCGCCCGCAGCCAACGCCGGGCCGCGCTCTCGTCGTCGAGACACATGACATCACCGTGCGAGCTGGTCGCGATGACCACACCCGGGGCGGTGACGAGATTGGCGCGAATCGTGCCGCTGAGGGAGTTGGCTCGCCATTCCTCGCCGACGATGAACTGGTGCCAGACCACCTGGCCGCCGCGCGTGCCGTAGATCAGAAATCGCCCGGCGAAGACCGGCGGGGTCGACGGCAGTTTGGCGAAGCGCTGGCGAGAGAGGATCGAGCCCGAGTCCGCGGTGAGGACGAAACACTCGGTGTCGGTGGTGATGAACACCCGTTCTTCCGAGGCCAGCTTGGTCACGCCGCCGCTGGTGATTGAGAACGGAACCATGACCGCGTGGATGCCGCGGAAAATGTCGACTGGGTTTGCCACCGCCACCCGCCACATCTGCTCACCGTCGGTGGCTCGAAGTCGGGCAACCCGGTTACGGCTATCACCGGCGAAAATCATGTCGCCTCGAACTCCAGCACGAGTCAGCTTGACGCCGGCGGGCTGGCTGAGGGTGGTCTGCCAGAGCACGCGGTAGCCGAGCTCGCCCGCGGCTTTGGGGCCGATGATGTACTCGCTCTCAACCCGGTTGGCGATCTCCGTGAGCCGTTGCTGGTTTTCGGCGGAGGTGCCGCGCTCCGCACCCGATGGAGTTGCCGATTGGGCGGCAGCAACCCCCGCGACGACAGCCTGGGTGATCACGCCACAGAGAATGAGTCCGCGCAGGGGGCGGGACGAGGCGACGATCGGCGGACGGCGGAAGTGAGGCATCGGGGAATCGGCTCCGGGCAATGAGGTCGAGGATCGTGGAGTATCCGGCTTGGGCCGCCGGAGCGTCAAGCGCGAGGAAGGTCGATCTGGGGATTCACGTGCGAAAGGCAGCCGTCGGATGCCCTGCTACGGTGTTGGCATGTTCACCGGACTGGTGCAGTCGGTTGGAAGGGTCGCCGGGCTTCGGCTCGCGCCTGCGGGCGCGGAACTCGCCATTGCTGTCGAGGGATGGCCGTCTCCAGACGCTCTGCCGCTCTCGCTGGGAGAATCGATTGCGGTCAGCGGCTGCTGTCTCACGTTGGCTGGCGTCAGCAACGACGGCACCCTTCCGCGGACGCTCCGTTTCGACGTCATTCACCAGACGCTTCGCGTCACCGCTCTTGGCGGTCTGCAACCCGGAGATCGGGTGAACTTGGAGCGCTCCGCGACACCGATGACGCTGCTGGGAGGGCACATCGTGCAAGGACACGTGGACGGCCTCGGTCGTGTGCTCGCGATCCTTCGCGATGGGGGCGAATGGAGGGTTCGGATCGCCCCGGGCGACGGACTTCTCCGGTATCTCCACGACAAGGGATCGGTTTGTATCGACGGCGTCTCTTTGACGGTGGCCGCGATCAGCGATCGGGAGCGCTTCTTCGATGTCTGCTTGATTCCCGAGACGTTGGCCCGGACCACGCTTGTTGATCGTCAGGTCGGTGACGCGGTGCAGTTAGAGGTCGATTGCCTGGCGAAGATGGTCGCCCGCATGATGGACCGGCAACTCTCTTCTCCAGCGAGCAGTAGCGCGCCATGAATCACCCGTCGTCCTCCACGCGCGACCACTGGGAGACGGTCTATCGCACCAAGTCCGATGCGGAGTTGAGTTGGTATCAGGACGAAGCGGCGATGTCGCTGCGACTGATCGACGAGATCCCGTCCATCGATCTTCGTTCCGCGCGGGTCGTCGACATCGGCGGTGGGCAGTCGGCCTTCGCTGGGGCGATGCTTGATCGCGGTGTCGCGTCGATGACGGTTGTCGACATCGCCGAAGCGGCACTCGAGCGGGCGCGAGTTCGGCTTGGCGATCGGGCCCATCGTGTGACGTTCGTCGCCGCGAACGTTCTTGAAGCCGGTGTAATCACAGCCGCGGATCTCTGGCACGATCGGGCGGTGTTTCACTTTCTGTCGCGCCCCGAAGATCGGCTGGCGTACGTGCGCGTCGCGGCAAGGACTGTTGTTCCGGGCGGGCATCTCCTCGTCGCGACCTTCGCTCGCAGCGGACCGGAGCGATGCAGCGGACTCGACGTCTGCCGTCACGATGTTGCGTCGTTGACCCATGAGTTTGCCCCGTCGTTCACACCGATTGCCGATGCGACGGAATCGCATCGCACGCCGTGGGGGAAGCAACAGGACTTCGTCTACGCCGTCCTTCGACGCGTCGACAAATCTTCGTAAGTGATCCTCTCGTCGATCAATTCACGCAGCGATGCGATGCGATATCGACTTCGCATGCACGTAGATCATCGTGCAATCGTCGTTGGGATGCAGCGAGCCCGACTCATCGTCGAGCGTATCGGTGATCGATCGAATCGCTGCGTCGGCGTGCGTGACGTCGCGGAGTTTGGCGAACTCCTCGAGGTAGCGCGGAAGCAGTTCCACCGTGCTCTCGTCGCTGTCGCGATACGCCTGCTCGAAGCCATCAGAGTGGAACAGAATGCGATCGTCCGGCGAGAGTTCGATGAGCAATTCCTCGAACTCCTGATCGGCGTGCATGCCTAAGAGCGCACCCGACATCGGAAGCACTCGCAGGCCTTCGCTGGGCGACACGATGAGTGGCGGCGGCCCGCCGGCGCTCGACACCCGCATCACACGTTCGTAGCAGTCGATGACGGCGTACATCGCAGCGGCGTACCGCCCCATGCGGCCCTGTCGCGCGGCCATGACGCTGTTGAGCCGGGCGAGGGCTTCGCCCGGTGGAAGAAAACCCGCGACGCCGCCGTGGCCCGCGCCGGAGCGATACGTCGTCGCAAGCGTGCGCCCGAGGTGCATCGCCCGCCGCGCCGCGGGAACGCCGTGGCCAACCGCGTCCGCGAGGAAGATCCCCACGCGTCGGTCGTCGAGACGGATGATGTCGTAAATGTCACCGGACACGCCGCCCGCTGGTCGCCAGAGTGCCGCGAACTCGACGCCGCTGATTGGCGTGGGAACGCGCGGAAGAAATTCCTGCTGCACCAGCGAGGCCATTTGCAGTTCTTCGTCGACGCGCGTGATCTCGGACTGGACACCGTCGGCGACGCGCTCGATCAGCCGCAACTCGCGCTCCACGCGGCGCAGTTCTTCGCTGCGAACGAGATACCCAAGGGTCGCGGCGGCGATGCAGGCGTCGCTCGCGTCCGCGGGCAAGCGCATGCAGCCCGATCGCGGCGCAGCGGCCGTGAGATCACCGATCAGGATGACCGGCGTTGAACGCATCGACGCCCGTTCGAGGAGGGCCGCCACGTCGCTGTCGTCGATTCCGTGACCAAAGAGAATGATCGCGTCGACGTTGTCGAGGTCGAGTGCGCCGTTTACGTCCGCGTTCATCCAGGGCTCGAAGCGCAGCGTGCGACAACTCGGACCGCCGTCACCCCATGTCGCCGCGGCGATGCCGTCGACGAGAATCGCTCCTCGTCCACGGCGCTCCTCCCGAGCTACAACGATGATCGTGCGCGAATCGCTCATGGCCCCGCTTCGATGCCCCACGTTTTGATAGATCCGCTCCGGTGGAAGCGAATCCAACGATGGGGCATCGGCTCACTTCGCCAAGGCCTTGAGCTTGGGAAGATCCAAATCGATCTTCGATCCGCGCTTGATGCCGAGCTTTCCGAATGCGCCGGGTTGGAGTTCGATCGCGAATTGGGCCGGCACCCCGCTGTAGTAGTGCTTCAGGCGAGCCTTGTACGCGGCGTCCGTCTCGCCCTCTTTCCGGGGCTCTTCCTTGGGCATGGTGTGCACGGCCGTCACGATCCCCAGCGGGTCGATGAAGGCAACGTCGATGTCCATCACGCAGTCGATCATCCAGAACCCGAGTGGCTTCGAGTCCGGAAACACGAAGAGCATCCCGCCATCTTCGGGAAGTTCCTTGACCCCGCTCAAGCCCTTCGCCCGAGCTGCGTCGTCAGTGGCGAGCTTCAGGGTAAAAGTCTTCGCGCTGATGGTCACCTTCTCGGTGTCCTTTGCGGCGATTGGGTCGCACGCGGTCGCGAGCAATGCCGTGGCGGCGAGCGTCAGTGCGAAGGTGGCGAGTCGGAGCGTGTGTGAAGCCATGACAGTGAGTCCTCGTGTGCGATCCGGCGGCCCGTCGCGGTGTGTTCGCGCGCGGTCATGGCCCGCAGCGTATCGACGCTGACCAGTCGACGGAAGTCCTCTGGCGAAGTGGGGCGAGGTTCTGCGAGGAATCCGCACCAGTGCGCGAGCAAGCCCAGGACGTACTCGCGCGGAACACCTGCAGCGAGCAGCGACGCCAGACTGGTGTCATCGCGACGCTTGGCGAGTCGCTTGCCGTCCGGCCCGTACACCAGCGGGAGGTGCCACCAGCGAGGATTCGCGGCGTTGAACGCACGATAGAGCTGCTGCTGCCGAGCCGCACTGGCGAAGAGGTCATCTCCGCGCACCACGTCGGTGATGCCTTGCAGGATGTCGTCGACGACCACTGCAAGTTGATACGCCGGGACGCCACCCTTGGTCCAAACGAGGAAGTCGCCAACCTCCCGACCGGGATCGAACACTCGGTTGCCCTGCAGCTCGTCGTGAACCATTTCCGGAGCGGGATCGACGAGCAGTCTGTGATTCATGGTGTCGGCCGCGAAACCAAAGTTCTCAGGTCGCGGTCGCAGGGATGGCGGGAAGCGAACCTCGCCGTCCTCCTCGTGCGGAGCGCTGGCGGCGGAGCGAACGTCCTTGCGGGAACGCTCGCAGCGGAACACCAGGGAGCCCAAGCGCCGGATGGCCTCGCGATACGGCTCCAGATCGTCGCTTTGTCGCTTCACCTCGCCGTCCCAGTCGAGCCCCAGCCATCGAAGAACGGCGAGGCATTCGGCGATCGCCTCAGGTCGCACGCGAGGTCCGTCAAGATCCTCGATTCGCAGGACAACTTCCCACCCTTCGTTGCGGGCCAGAGCCCACGTGAGGACGAATGTGCGAGCGTTCCCAAGATGGAGGGAACCGGTGGGGGATGGGGCAAGTCGTGTTCGACGAACAGGCATCGCAGGCCGCAAGGGTATAGTGCGTCCTCGTCGACTGCTTCTCTTCCCGGCCCATCCCCCGGTCCATGGTGGGCTCTCGGCACTCTCCTATGGCAAAGCTCACGCAGTCCCAGGTCGACAAGCGACTCGCACCTCTCTCCGAATGGACGCTGACTGGTGACGCGATCCAGCGGACCTACGACCTCGCCGATTTCGCCAAAGCGATGGCGTTCGTACAGCGCGTGGCCGAACACGCCGAGGGTGTGCAGCACCATCCCGACATTCTGATTCGCTGGAACAAGGTCACCCTCACGCTGTCGACGCACGACGCAAAGGGGCTGACCGACAAGGATTTTGCCAGCGCCAAGAGCTACGACGAGCTGTACGGCGGCTGAAGATCGCAGTCGCGCCGAGTCACGGGCAGGCCATGGGAAAACTCTACGACGACATCGCCCCCGAACTCACGACGTGGATCGGCGAGCAGCGTCTGTTCTTCGTCGCGACCGCGCCGCTCGCTGGCGACGGCAGCTTGAACTGCTCCCCCAAGGGCCTCGACACCTTTCGAGTACTCGGTCCGCACAGCGTCGCGTATCTCGATCTCACGGGCAGCGGCGTCGAGACCATCGCCCACCTTCGCGAGAACGGTCGAATCGTGTTTCTCTTCTGCGCGATGTCCGGCCCGCCGAAGATCGTCCGTCTCCACGGACGAGGCGAGGTGGTGACGCCAGGGTCCGCGGACTGGTCCGATTTGCGAGTCAAGTTTCCGCGGTATCCCGGGGCGAGAGCGATCATCCGGGCCGAGATCACCCGCGTGAGCGACTCTTGCGGATTCGGTGTGCCGCGCTTTGAGCACGTCGAGGACCGCGACACGATGCAGCGATGGGCGGAGGCGAAGGGCCCCGAAGGCGTGGAGTCCTACCGCCAAGAGAAGAATGCCCGCAGCATCGATGGACTTGCGGGTCTTGATTCAGCGGGGTGTTGACCCCGGCGGTTGCGATCGCGCTGGTACCACCGCGCGCGAACTGTGTTGGACCGCGACCTCGCGATTGTTACGCTCTCAAGCTCCGTGGGAGTCGCTCGTCGCAGCGGCGCGGAATCTGAAGGATGTCGACCCGCGAGGTCGGCGTGATAGAGGAGAAGCGCACGAGATGTCGCATGCAATCCGCACGATGACGATGGTCGCAACAACTTGTTTGCTTGCGACAACTCACACGCTTCTCGCCGGTTCCGCCACGTCGGTCGTCGCCGTTGGCGCGCCGACACCGGGCTCTGACGGAAATCTCGTCTCGCTGCTCAACGACCCGTACCTCACGCGCGACGGCCGCGTCGGCTGCACGGGCGCGATCAACGTCGCTGGCGCCAACGTCAGTTTCGTGTGGTTCGACGGAGCGATCGTGTGGCTCAACACCGATGCCTTGCCGACGATGCTCAGCGGCGCGGAAGCCACGATGGGCGTGAGCGACAGCGGGAGCTGGATCTACAGCCCATCCGAAGGCGGCCTCGACTCGGTGTGGAAGGACGGCGCGTCGTTGGCGATCGAAACGCAGCCGGCGCCCGGACTGCCCGGGCAGTTCCTCTCGTTCTGCTCCCGTCCGCAGATGAATGCCGACGGCACACCGACGTTCGTCGCCGGAATCACCGCGGTGCAGGGAGGGGGAGCCCAGTTCCGTGCCCTCTACTCTGGAACGACCGTTGTCCTCGCTGGTGGCGACACCGTGAGTGGCGAGACGATTTCGGGAACCGGTCCGGTGGTCGGATTCCCATACGACTTTTCGTCGGATGGCAGCAACTACATCGCCAAGGCCATCCTCTCGGCGCCCAACGCGAGCAACGACGTGGTGGTGATGAACGACGAGATTCTCGCCCGCGAAAGCGAGTCGACGGGTGCGGGTGATCACTGGCAGACGTTCAACGACGTGAAGACCAACAACGTCGGTGACTACGCGTTCATCGGCGACACCGACGCGTTGACGAAGTTCGATGGATTCCTCGCGTTCAACGATCAACTCGTGGTGCGCGAGGGCGACACCATCGCCGACGGATACACGCTGATCGGAAATCCCTCGGCCGTCGGACTCAACGATGCGCGACAAGTCGGCGCGATCTGGAACAGTACCGGAGGCGAAGTGCTCTTCGTGTTGACGCCGACGCGAACGGGAGCGCTCACGCTTGCGATCCTCGCCAAGGTGGGTGACCCGGTCGATCTCGACGGCGACGGCCTCGACGACGCCACCATCACCGACTTCAACGCCAGCACCGGCACGGCGCCCGCCCTTGATCTTCCTCGGCAATGCCGGGTGTGCGTCAACGTCGATGTGCAGACGGCTGCGGGAGCGAGCGCGGTGGCGATCGTGTGCGTCGCGCTTCCGCCAGCGATGGAACTGGCGAATCTCGACGGCCTGAACGGCGTCAACGCTGCGGACCTGGCGATTCTGCTGGGAAGTTGGGGAGGGCCAGGAATCGCGGATCTCAATTGCGACGGCACGGTCGATGCCGCCGATCTGGCGATTCTCTTGGGTTCCTGGAGCTGAGATCACTTCGGGCCGCGCATCGCGCGAAGTATCCGGACCGACCCATTTCATCCATGCAGTCGCCGGGCGCGCACTGCGGACGAATCGTCACTGGATGCGGGCAGCGCCGCGATTCGACATCCCGAGACCAGCATGCGACCAACATGCGACGATGGCCCTTGGGGTTCGTTGTCTCGCGCACCGTCACGCGACCCTCGGCGCGGAGCAGCATGTGAACGCTACGACTTCTCAGCCCAGCTCGGGCAACGGCGGCAATGGCTTCTCGGTCCGGCTCCGTTCGGCAATCCCGGCGATGCGATGGCTCCGGACCTACGACCGCTCGTGGTTGCGCGGCGATGTCGTTGCTGGCGTTACCTTGGCTGCGTACCTCTTGCCTGCTGGGCTTGGAGATGCGTCGCTGGCGAACGTTCCGCCCGAAGCGGGCTTGTACGCCTGTTTGTTTTCTGGCTTGGTCTTCTGGCTCTTCTGCAGTTCACGACACACCGCGATTACGGTGACCTCGGCGATCTCGCTCTTGGTGGGGGCGTCGCTTGGCGGCATCGCGGGCGGTGATGTGACGCGATTCGGCGCTCTTGCTGCGGGTACGACCCTGCTCGTCGCGCTCATCGCGTTCGCCGCGTGGCTCCTGAAGGCGTGGCTCCATCGTCAACTTCATCTCCGAGAGCGTGATGCTCGGCTTCAAGTGCGGCGTTGCGCTCGTCCTCGCTAGCACGCAGCTCCCGAAGCTCTTTGGCATCCACGGAGCACACGGCAGTTTCTGGCAGAACTCCGCGCACTTCCTCCAACATCTCGGCGAGACGAATCAGGCGTCACTGACGGTTGGCGGAATTGCGCTGGCGGTGCTCGTGGCCGGAAAGATCTTCCTGAAGCGAGTCCCGATGGCGCTGTTCGTCGTGATCGGCGGCATTACGGCGTCGGCGATGTTGGGCCTCGACTCGCGCGGCGTGAAGCTCTTCGGTGATGTGCCACAGGGACTGCCGACGATGGGGCTCCCCGCGATTCAGTGGACGGATCTGAACGACCTGCTCCCGCTCGCGCTAGCGTGCTTTCTCCTGAGTGCGGTCGAGACCGCGGCGATCGGCCGCACGTTCATGGCCAAGCACGGCGGGCGATTGGATGCCAATCAGGAGTTCCTGGCGATCGCCGCGGCCAACCTCGCCGCCGGGCTCGGACGTGGTTTTCCGGTGAGCGGAGGGATGTCGCAATCGCTGGTCAACGAAAGCGGTGGTGCTCGCACGCCGCTCTCGGGTGCCTTCGCGGCCGTCGTGATTCTGTTGGTTGCGCTCTTCTTCGCTCATCTGCTGCAAGCGCTGCCGCAGCCGGTTCTCGCGGCGGTCGTACTGGTGGCTGTCACAGGACTCTTCAAAGTGTCGGTGCTGAAGCAGCTCCGGCAAATCAACTCATCTGAGTACTTCATCGCCCTCGCCGCCCTCGCGGGTGTGTTGACAAGTGGACTGCTCCGAGGCGTGCTGATCGGCGCGGTCATCTCGCTCTTACTCCTGATCCGTCGTGCGTCCCATCCGCATGTTGCGTCGCTTGGTCGCATCGCGGGAACGAGAAGATTCTCCGATCGTGAACGTCATCCCGACAACGAACTTGTCCCAGGTGTGCTGCTCTTC
>JBBQCR010000008.1:0-23893 GCA_038318935.1 Phycisphaerales bacterium | reverse complement strand
AGCCGGGACATCGCCCCCTCGATCTCACGCACGCTGCCGACGCAGCGGTTGGCGACGATCTCCTCCGCCCCAGGTTGCAAGTGCAGTCCGCGGGCCTCGGCGATGCGTCGAACCAGACTGAGTCGGGTCTGTCGGTCAGGGCGGTCGACACGGACCACCATGCCCGACAGGAAACGGCTGACGAGGGCCTGGCTGAACTTGCGGATCTGGCGTGGGTGCTCGTCGCTGGCCAGCACCACGCGAGCGCCACTCAAGTCGATGGCGTCCATGGTGTGAAGGAATTCGCTCTGCGTCGCGGTCTTGTTGGACAAGAAGTGGATGTCGTCAATCGCCAGCAGGTCGAGCCGACGGAGCGACTTCCTGAACTGCTCGAGCGATCCTTCCCGCAGAGCGGTCAGATATTCGTTGGTGAACTGCTCGGCCGTGGTGTAGCGGATGTGCTGCCGTGGATGCAGGGAACGTCGCCGCTCACAGATGCCCTGCAGCAGGTGCGTCTTCCCGACGCCGCAGTCACCGTGAACAAAGAAGAGGTTCGCCGCCCCGGGAGCATGTTCAGCGAGCCGACGGGCGGCATCGAAGGCGAGTTGATTGCTTGGGCCAGCGACAAACTCGTCGAGCCGTCGGAAGGTGGTGCGACGACTCTCGGGGCTGGGACGACGGGTGACTGGGGCGCGATCAAGCGAGGTGCCGCCGCTTGGATCGTTGGAATTGCGAGCGTGGGAATCGCGATCTTGAGCGTTGCGATCGTAGGAGTTTCCACCATCCAGTTCTGCGCTCAATCCGCCGTTCGTGCCGCTGTCGCGTCGACCGGGTGCATCGGCGCCACCAGTTGCGCCGCCAGCGAGTCCTCCGTCGAATCCTGGGCTCGTGCCAGCCTCGAGCGAGCGTCGATCGGTGTTGCCGCTCGACTGCTCGCGCGAGCGACGAAAGACCTCTGGGGCGACGCGCATTGACACGGTCGCCTCGGCGCCAAGGGCTTCGCGGGCGGACGCAGCCAAGTCTTCGGCGAAGTGCCGCGCGATCCAGTCAGCGACGTAGGGATTTGCCAGATCAACCTGCAGCGACCCGCCTTCCACCCGAAGGCGGGTCGTCTGCTGATCGAACCAAATGCCGAACTTGCGGACGCCGATGCGTTCTCCGAGACGATTTCCGATGGACTCCTCGATGTGGGTCGCAGCCCCCGCGGCCGTCGCTTCGCTGGTCGCTCGGACCGGCGTGCCGCGGCGGCTTCGTGGAACTCGTACAGGGATTCGAACGCCAGTGCCGCCGCTGGGGGAAGCAGTGGAGATCTCGATGGGGATGGCGTTGGTTGCGGCTGGCGAGGTGGTCACGTGCGACTCGAATCCGCGAATGGAGGGAGGGGCGATGCGAACGAGAGCGAGACAGGCCCGAACAGCGAAGGCGGATCGAAGACAGATTCCAGTCAACAGCGGATCAGACACCAAACCCAAACCCATCAGAACCCACCAGAATCTCCAATGCACGATTCCAAGCAACAGCCCTCTGCGCACACCCCGGACTCGCACGCCAAAGCGGGCGGAGCGGTGCAGATGTCGGCGACCCCGTGATAGCCGTTCATTCGGTTGGAAGGCGCGTGATGAACCGGGAGGAAGAACCGGAACCACTCATCGACGCGCTGGGGAAACGATGGAAGGGTGCGCCGCTTCGGTCAGTTTCGAAGTCGACGCGAGAGACTCACACGGACGGGGACCCGGAGCGCAGTGCTTTCATACTTGGGCACACTTGGGCACGCTCGGGCACGCTGGGGCACACTGGGGCACACTTGGGAAATTACAACTGTTGGTCGGGACGCGGACGGAAACTTCGCTGTGCTGAGACCGAACGCACGCCGTTGCCGGATTCGCGGGCAGAGCCGCGAGTCCACCGACGCGTGCGTCACACACGTCTGACAACCGCTTGACGACGAGTCGTCGTGGTCCTCGTTGGATTCGGAGGGAGCTGAGGGCCCGGAAGCCCCAACTCCAACTCAAAATCACATCGAGTCCGACCATCGACGTCACTGCCGAGCGATTGTTCGCGATCCATGCGAACCATGCGATCCAAGGCGAACCAAGGCGAACCAAGGCGAACCAAGGCGAACCAAGGCGAACCATGCGATCCAAGGCGAACCAAGGCGAACCAAGGCGAACCAAGGCGAACTAGAGCGAACCAGAGCGAGCTAGGGCGAACTAGAGTGAACCAAGGCGATGCACCATCGAGCGGTGCACGCATGGCGGTCTTGCCTTCGCGGCCGAGCTGAGTCGCGCCGGGTCGCGCCGTTCGAAGAGTCGAAGCGACTCGTCGCGCGGCGTTGCAGGCACCTCTCGGACACGGAAGCCGTTCCGTCGTCCGAGTCGTTCGGTCGCGTTGGGCAGGAGGCTCGCAAGAGCCCGTCCCACACGCCGAGAGACTCGGATCCACGCGTCCCTGCGTGGCAGAGTGGAATGTATCGCGGCCCTTCGTCGCGCCAAGCCACGCAACCCAACACCGATCGTGAACACACCGTGCAGTGAGCGGAATCACCCGAGAAAAGCTGCACTTACGAGCGCAGAAAAAGAGTTCTCCACCGCACACGGACGGATGCTCCGCGTGCGATGTGGACAAGAGCGGAGCGACGGGTCTGCTTGCAGTGCGTCGCGTCGCGATGTAGCTGCGCTTCTGGTTGTCACTGTGTCGGAGGAGCGAGCGCCGGGCGAATGAACGCGATGCGCCGAAAGCGAGATCGGAAGCCCGCGTCGCGATAGATGCGCAGCGCCGGTCCGTTGCGATCGTCGACCGCGAGCACCATCGCCGTCTCGCGTCTGCCGCGCAACAACGACATCGCGTGCGCGAGCAACGGTGCGCCCAAGCGCCGGCCGCGAGCTGCTGGAATCAAGCCAAAATAGACCAGTTCGATGGTGCCCGGCGCGTCGGCATCGGCGGCAATCGGAGGCGACGAGTTGAGAAGGCACACACCGGCTGGCGCGCCGGCGTTGGGACCGTCGACGAAGCGCAGCACTGTCCACAGTGCAGGCTCGAACGTGCCACTGTGCAGATGTCCTTCAAGGATGTCCTCGCCGCGCCGCAGCCCCGCTAGCGCCGGACAGTCGAGCGTGTCAAGGTAGGTGCGCTCAAGCGTCGCGATCAGTTCGTCGCGCCGTTGCGAGTCCCATGTTTCGATTCGCACGTCCGGCGGAAACGTCGGCGCTTCTGGCAATGCGAGGCGCGCGAGCGGTCGCTCGAGGTAGGTGAGTGAAGCCAGTCGCGTCATGCCCCCGTTGCTGAAGGCTTCGAGCTGGCGCGTGTCCTGAGGATCGACGAGGGCCTGACTGAGGTCGACGTTCAGTTCGTGGGCGGTGCGACAGGCCTGATCAATCAGGGGAGCCATGGCCCGTACGTCCTGTCCGGTACGGGCAGCGGTCGCGAACAGCGTCGCAGTCCGCCCAGCGCTTGGTGCCGCCAGGACCGCAGCGATGATCCGGCCAGCGCGGTCGATGCGACCCCAGAATCCATCGAGCCGCATCTGGTGATCGATCGCGAAGCGGAGAAATCGCTCTGCGGCAGCCCGATCCGACCGCAGGAGCGCCTGAATCGCCTCCAGACGGCGCTCCGGCGCGACGCAGACGATCGATGGATCGGGCGACGCGTCGAGTGCGGGGGGGGGACCGGCATCCATGGCGACCGAAGCGTAACGCGCCGCTCAAGCCCTAAGTTGACTCGAAGGAGTTGTCGCGCAGCCTCTCGCCTTGGTCGAACCCTCCGGTACACTGCTGTGTCTGCATCGACCGTCGGCGGACCTGCGCTGCCGCCGCCATTTCGCCTCTGCCGGTTCCAGCCATCCGTCCGCGAGAACTCGCCTTATGTCGACCACCTGCCGCAGCATCATCGTCCTCGCGTCGCTTCTCACCGCGACGGTCGTGTACACCCCGATGCTCACCGAGAGCGCCGCCGCCCAATCCGCGGGGAGCTCGCGGATCGGCCGTCTGGCCCGCGGAACCGAATGGGAACTGGACTTCCGACCCGGTGCCCTCCGACTCTTCACCGATGCGACCGACGGCAAGGCCTACTGGTACTTCGTCTATAAGGTTGTCAATCGTTCTGGCCGTGAGCGCATGTGGGCGCCGCGGTTCGAACTCTTCACCGACAAGGGTGCGATCCAGACGTCCGGCAAGGAGATTCCTTCCCGCGTCACCGCGTCGATCATGTCGATGCTGGGAAATCCATTGCTGCAGAACCAGAATCAGGCCATTGGCGAGATCCTGGTTGGTGAGGAGAACGCGAAGGAAGGCGTGATCATCTGGGCCGCTGAGGACACGGCGATCACCGAATTCACCGTGTTTGTGACCGGCATTAGCGGCAAGGTGCGGAAGGTCCCCGACCCCAAGTCCGGTGAACCGCGGGTCGAGCGTTGGACGGTCCGATTCAACTACCTCGTCCCGGGCAACGCCCGCGATCGGGGCAGCGTCCCCGTGCTGCCCGCGGCCACGGACGAGGACGTCAAGGACGGAGCGGATCGTCGGGCCACCGATTTCGGTGTCTGGCTCTGGCGGTGATGCACCTGCTGCGGACCTGAGAGTCGCCGATGAGCCGATGGGCCGGAGGACCGATGGCCCGATGGGGACGGTCCCTGCGGCAGGCATCCTCGCCGGACCAAGGCGCTTGAACCTTCCTTCTATTTCCGCTACTCTCCCCGGTCCTCCTTCGGATTCGCCGGAGGTCTCTCGGAGCGATCGTCATGGCTCACAAAAAGGGACAGGGCTCGACCCAGAACGGTCGAGACTCGAACCCACAGTTTCGCGGCATCAAGCTCTACGGCGGTCAGGTGGCCAAGGCCGGCTCGATCATCGTTCGCCAGTGCGGCACCCGCTACAAGGCCGGTTACCTCGTCCAGCGCTGCAAGGACGACACGCTCATGGCCCTCGTCGAAGGAACGGTTCGCTTCCGCGGCGCCACCATTGACATGGTGCCGAGCGATCCGAGTATTCCGCACCTCACGGTTGTGGGCCACGCCTGAGGCCTGACGCCTGACGGTTGCGGGCCAGGTACGCCGACGGCTTTGGATATGTCGGCTCTCACGCGATCCGACTGGATCGGCTTGGGTCTGGCTTCCGATGTCAGGATCGAAAGGCACTTCAAGAGGATGGGCTCCTTGCGACCGGCGATGCCGCCCTGCGGCAGCCGGTCGTTTCGCTTGACAGCGGTGGCCGACATCCGGTCCGCGGCGTCCGCCAAACATGCTCCATGCTCCATGCTCATTGACACCGCCATCATCAACGTGCGCTCCGGCCGAGGCGGCCACGGCAGTGCTGCCTTCCGTCGCGAGAAGGGTGTGCCCAAGGGTGGCCCCGACGGCGGCGACGGCGGTCGTGGCGGCAGCGTGATCTTGGTCGGTGACGAGCACCTCGATACCCTCGTCGAGTTCTCCTACCGCTCGCAGTACTTCGCTCAGCAGGGCCAGAACGGACAGAAGAAGAAGTGCCACGGTCGTGACGGCGAAGATCTTCGTATTCGTCTGCCCTTGGGCTGCTTGGTCTACGACGCCGACACCAACGAACTCCTTGTCGACATTCGCGAGATCGGCCAGGAGTTTGTCGTCGCCAAGGGCGGCCGCAGCGGTCGCGGCAACGATCACTTCAAGACGCCCACCCATCAGGCCCCGACCGAGTTTGAGACAGGCGGCCCCGAGGTCGAGCGGATGCTCCGCATCGAGCTGAAGCTGATCGCCGACGTCGGCCTCATCGGCATGCCCAACGCTGGAAAATCAACGCTGCTCAAGGCCATCAGCCGCGCCAATCCGAAGGTCGCGGCGTATCCGTTCACGACGCTGACCCCGCAACTGGGCATTGCCGAGCTGCCCGGCACCAACGGCGGGCTCGATCGTCGCCTCGTTGTCGCCGACATTCCCGGGCTTATCGAAGGGGCAAGCGAAGGTGCAGGTCTCGGGCACGACTTCCTCAAGCACATCGAGCGCACGAGCGTCCTAGTCCATCTCGTCGACGTGATGCCCGCCGACGACAGCGATCCAATCACCAACTACCGCACCATCCGCAAGGAGCTCGCCGCTTTCAGCGAAGAGCTCGGCCACAAACCGGAGCTGGTGGCGTTCAACAAGCTGGACCTCATTCCCGAAGAGGATCGCGACGCTCTGCTTCGCAGACTGCGAAGCCGACTGAAGCGGACCAAGGACGAATGCGTCGCCATCTCTGGCGCGACCGGTGAAGGTCGGGCGGAGCTCTTGGAGAAGTGTTGGGTCCTGGTCCACGGCGATGGTGCCGTCGTCGACGCATGGTGATGCATGGTGATGCATGGTGACGCATGGTGACGCGTGATGAAGCATGATGACGCGACCGGCCGAACGCGCACCCTCGCGTTCCATCGCCTCGCAGCATCTGCTACAGACGGAGCCGACCGCTGACGCGGTCGACGATCAGCCAGACCAAAAGCGTCAGCCCACCCACTGCGGCCAGAATGAAGCACAGGTGGGTCGCGGAGGACGCCTCCTCGACCGACTCAGAGCCAAAGAGTCGCACACCCGCGATGATGGCGATCCCCAGCAGCAGCAGGCTTCCTAGGCCGCGCAGCAGTCCCCGCATCGAATCGGAGGGAAGCGGTTCCGGCGAGGACGGAAATGGGTCGTGCAGCACGCTCGTCATGGTGTGCGCAGCGGGTGAACGATCCCTGAGCGGCAGATGAAGGCGGGCTCATTCTGCGCCGCCCAATCGTTCGGTGATCGGCCGCTTGGTCATTGGCAGTCGCACGAAGAACGTGCACCCTCGCGGTCGTTCGTTGGCATAGCGAATCTTGCCGCCGTGCAGCTCCGCGATGCCTTGGGCGATGGTGAGGCCCAGGCCGGTTCCCCTCCCCCGGTCTGACTCCGAGCGGGCCTGCACAAACCGGTCAAAGAGCGAATCCTTGATCTCTTCCGGAATCCCCGGTCCGTGATCGCGGATCGCGATCGAGACGGCGTCGGGGTCCTCGGGTTCCACTCGCATAGTCACCTCGTTGCCGGGCGGCGAAAAGCGGATCGCGTTGCGAAGGAGCCCTTCCACCATGACCCGAACCAAGGTCGGGTCGCCAACGAGTTCGTCCTCCAAGGAAACGCGCTCGTCGACGGTGGGCACCAACGTGACGCGATGCTGCACGGCGAGCGACTCGCAGTGCGAGAGTGCTTCGATGACCGGCTCAAGGATCGGGAACCGCCGGTCGACCAGCGCCGACTTTCCGGCACGGACGCGAGTCAACAGCAGGAAGCTCTCAACCATCGAACCCAGTCGGCGCATCTCGTCGGTGACGGAGCGAGCGAGTTCTTGACCGCCGGGACCCAGCGTGGCGGGATCGGCAGTCTGAGCTGCCGTCAGCAGGATCGCGATGGGCGTCTTCAATTCGTGGGAGACGTTGGAGATGAATCGATCCTGCGCCGAGAACGCGATTCGAAGGCGTTCGCGGGCGGACGCGAGCTCCGTCCGCAGCGACCCCAGCTCCTCGATGCGGTCGCCGGGCAGACGGTCGTTCCGCTCGAGTTGATCCGGCTGCAGTCGCGTCGCGAGCGAGCCGAGTTCCATGAGCGGCTGAAGGACGCGACCGACGATGAGCCAGGTCGCGACAATCGTTGCGATGAGCGAGCCGAAGATGACGCCCACAAGCAACTCCCGGGTGCTGGCGATGAAGTCCTGGGCGTAGCGGTCGCCGGCACCGAGCACCAGCACGCCGCGTCCGCCGTTGAGTGCAACCGGGCGAAGCCCGAATCGTGCCGGCATCGGGGACTGCCCTGCGGAGAACACCAACGGTTCCGATGGCGCGAGGTACCGACTCTGACCGGTGGCAAGGACTTCGGCGACGAGCGCCGCAGGCATCGGCGGAGATTCCCGCGACGCGGAGACCAGCGTTCCGTCCGATTGATAGACCGCCAGCGAGACCTGTTCGAACAGGACGAAGCGGATGGCATCACGTTCGATCGTCCTGAGAATCTCGTCGGTGAGCGGCTGATCGAGGGCTTCGATGCGCTTGGCGATGTCATCGAGGCGCACGGCGATACGCGTGTTGAACAGTCGCTCGGTCGAACTGCGCTGGTACAGGGCGATGACGATTCCCAGTGCAAGCTGCATCAACGCCGTCAAGATGATGATCGATAGGGTGACTCTCGACCGCAAAGAGAACTGGCGGGCCGAGGTCACTGCGGATGGCGCGTTGGTGTCCATCGATCAGCTCGGCGATCCGAAGCGATAGCCGACACCCTTGACGGTGTGGAGATACTCCAGAGCATGGCCGCGATCGATCTTCTTCCGCAGGCTGGAAACATACACGTCGACGATGTTGCTCGACGGCTCGAAACGCATGTCCCAGACTTTCTCGGCGATCTGCGTTCGGGAGAGGACCCGGTGTGGGTTGCGCATCATGAACTCGAGCATCGCGAACTCCCTGCTCGACAACTCGAACGAACTCCCGCCGCGGGTCGCGGCACGCGTGTAGAGATCAAGGGTGAGGTCCTCGTAGCGAAGTTGCCGCGCTTCGGATGCCGTCCCTCGACGCAGCACCGCCCGTATCCGAGCAAGCAGCTCGTCGAACTCGAACGGCTTCGGCAGATAGTCGTCCGCTCCAGCGTCGAGGCCCTCGACCTTGTCGTTGGTGCCTGAGAGCGCCGAGAGCATGATGATCTTCGTCCGGATTCCGCGCCGCCGCAGATTGCGACAGACCTCGACGCCGTCGCGGTCGGGGAGCATGAGGTCAAGCAACACCACGTCGTACACGCCGGTGCTCGCGAGTTCCTCTCCCTCGAAGCCCGCATGACAGGTGTCGGCCGCGTAGCCGCTCTCGCGGAGCCCGCGCTGCACCGCTGCCGCCATCTTCGGATTGTCCTCGATGATCAAGACGCGCATCACACCTCCAAGACCATGATCGCTGATCCGGATGAAGAGTTCTTCAGGGGAGCGCCCGATCGCGGCCCCTTCGGTTCTTCGATCGTTGGTCTCTCGCCCATTCGAGAGGTCGTCCGTCGTGGTGAGAGCACCCGAAATCGCCAGAAGACGAAACAGCCGCCGACCGCATCGCTGCGGTCGACGGCTGATCGTCGTTGAAGCGACGGCACGACGCCGTCAGACTGCGGTGCCGAGCAATCGCTCACGCTCGGCCAAGAGCGCGAGCACGTCGAATCGCTCGATCTGAAGTCGGACCGGCTCGGTGCGGCTGGGCGCCCACAGGGCGTGCCGGCCGGGACCGAGAACCGCGATCAACTGCCCATTCCGCCAGAGGTGAGCTCGCTCGTGCTGGTCGAGTTCGACCACCAGGACCGAGGCCGCCAGGGCTGGCGTCGCGAGTACATGCTCGACGAGAGGACGGGGGATAACCGGATCAAGCGTGCCCACGAACTCGACGCGATCCGGCCGGTGCCCGAGAAGGAGTCCGAGCGGATCGGGCCAGAGTCGGTGGCGGCCGGGGGCGAGGACGGCGACGAGACACCCGTCGCGAAAGCGGAGGGCGCGCTCATGCCGTCGGACGTCACAGGTAAACATCCAAGGAAGCATCATGGGAGTGGGACCTCCGAAGTGGGACAGAAGTAAACGATGAGTAGGAAACGATGTTGGCGAGTGGGTAGGAAAAGCAAATGCATAGCGATCGGTGCGGAAGGCACCGATAGTTCCAACCGAATCATGCGCAAACGCGCGATGAAGGATGTGAAGCGACGGAAACGAAAAACCCCGAAGCTCAGGCTTCGGGGTCGATGATCGGTCCGTTGATGGACGAGGTCAGCGCTCGGAAGGCCTGCAGAACAAGAAGATGTTGGCGGTCAGGAAGCGCATGGGCGATGGCCTGTCGTTGAGGGAATGGTGTCTGAGAAGGAGGTGAGCATACCCCATACGAAACGAAAGTCAAGCGATTCGACGACCGCTGCGACAGCATTCGAGACGCAGCTATCGACAGAGCGACATCCACGCATCAAAGAAATCACCGAACTCGTCCTGAAACGTATCTCCGAGGGTGAGACCGGCGATCTCCGCAATTAGGCTCGCGTCACGAGGCAGACTCACCGAGCGCCCGCCACCCGCGGCGGCGATCTCCTTCCAATACTCGACTTCACCCGGTCCGAGTTTCTGTCGCCACGGACTGTCGGTGTCCTTCTTGCGCTTGGTCTTCCACCAGGGCGAGAGTCCCGGCTTGTTGTCGGGGGCGGGCACTGGTTCGACAGCTTCATCGTCCTTGGGCTCGCGGACCTCGGTCGCGCCTTCTGCGTGCGGAGCAATCGTGTAGGTACGAATGCCGACGCCGAATGCCTGCTTGGCCCACTCGACGCATTGCTCGCCGGTCCCTGGATGTGGCGGGGCGTCGCCGACGAGGACCAGCGACTTCGTCGCGGTCGGCTGCCAGGACATCTTGGCGTAGGCGATCTTCAGTCCGCCCGCGACCGACTCAGGACGATCACCGCCGCCCTCTGCGCTCAGTTGCCAGAGCCGCTCGCGGGCCTCGGGGATCGAACGCGTGAAGTCCCAACCCTTGGTCTCCCACTGGTCCTTCACGTCGCGATACCCGACGATCGCGACACGAAGGTCTTTGGCGACATCCTGCGCGAAGAGCATGAGGGCGTCCACGCCCGCTTGGCATTCGGCGATCTCCGCGGACATGCTGGACGTGCAGTCGAGGGCGATCGTCAGATCGATCGAGGTACCGGAGAGATCCTGCATGCGGCGCTCGAGTTCGATCATCCGCTTCGTCGACAGTTCGGCGATCAATCCTCGCTCGCGAGGCTCGCGGTCGCCGGTGACCGCTGCCGCGAAGAGGAACCCGCCGTGCAGTCCGAGGTCCTTTCGGTTCTTGCGGAACCAATCGCGCCATCGGTAGCTGCGGCTGCTGTCCTTTCCCGTGGTGATGGCCGCCAATCGAGGCGACAGCGATCCCGCCTCGACTCGGTCCATCCGCAGAACGATCGTTCCAAGCAGGTCAATCGGATCGAGCGTCTTCTTCGGCACCTCCGCCGCGACCGCGAGTTCCAAGGCGAGCATCTTGTCCTCAAGCGAATCGCTTGCAGCGAGTCGCACAATCGCGCGCTCAAGCGGCTCCCGAGGGACCTCGTAACGGCATCGAAGGGCCGTTCGGAGCACTCGCATCGAGCGTTCGTTCGCGAACGTCGACTCCGATAGGGGGATGCTGCGGCGAGCACATCCGAGGATCGCGTAACAGCGGACGTGCCACGATTCGTCTTGGAGCAGTTCGCGGAGATAGACCGCGCTGGCGTCGCACTCGAACCGGGTCAGACGTTCCGCGGCAAAGGCCCGGCGGACCCACGATGTCCCGTGACGCAGCCGCTCGATCGTGTCGCGCTCCTCGGAGGGTGCGTCCGCGAGTGTTCGGAGGGCTTTGCTTGGCGGTGCCACCGCCACTGGCTTCGATGTGCCGTCGGGGCCGCCTTGGGGCGGTTCGGTGACGCCGACGGCGCATGCGACGAGGATCGGAAAGACGAGGGACGCAACCGACATGGTCTCTAGGGTACGGCACGGCCGCGGCTGGGCTGCTGAGAATTGCCCACTTCGCAGCCCAAACACATCCATCATCCATCGACGCTGCCCTTCAGGGCGCGCAACTCGTCGAACGCCTGCATGGGTGTGAGCTCCTCCAGACGGACCGCCTTCAGTCGCTCCACCGCCGGATGCGGCAGGAACTCCGTGAAGAGTGAAAGCTGCGGATTCTGTCGCGGGCTGCCGCCTCCCGAGGTCGCCACCGCAGCCGCGCGAGCTCGAGCGCTCGCTGTCTCGGCGTCCTCGGCAAGGGTCTCCAACAGCGCCGTCGCTCGCGCGATGGTTGCCTTCGGTACGCCCGCGAGTTGGGCAACGTGAATGCCGTAGCTGCGATCGGTGCGACCGGGCAGGATGCGATGGAGAAAGATGATGCGTTCTTCCCACTCCCGCACCGCGACGTGCAGATTGGTCACCGCGGGGAACCGCTCGGCGAGCGAGGTCAGCTCGTGGTAGTGAGTGGCGAAGAGCGTGCGGCAGCCGCGTTCCGCGAGCGTTTCGGCGATCGCCCAGGCCAGACTCAACCCATCGAGCGTGCTCGTGCCGCGGCCGATCTCGTCGAGAATCACGAGGCTGCGCTCGCTCGCGTGGTGCAGGATGTTCGCGGTCTCGGTCATCTCGACCATGAAGGTCGACTGCCCGGTGTGCAACTCGTCGCTCGACCCGATGCGAGTGAAGATGCGATCGACGAGTCCGACGGTAGCCTCTTCAGCAGGGACGTGACTGCCCACGTGGGCGAGCAGGGCGATGAGCGCCACTTGCCGGATGAACGTCGACTTCCCGGCCATGTTCGGTCCGGTGATGAGGGCCAGCGTGCCGCCTCCGCCGCCGAGGATGCAGTCGTTGGGAACGAATCGTTCGCGAAGGATCGCCTCAAGCACAGGATGCCGTCCGCCCTTCACGACGAAGATCGGCTCCTCGACGATGATCGGTGCGGTCCATCGCTCGCGCCGAGCAATCTCCGCGAGTGATCGCAGTACATCGAGCGTGGCGACGCACTCCGCGTACCGCGCGAGGTCGGTGATCCGCTGGGCGACCTCAGCGCAGAGTTCGAGGAAGAGCGACTTCTCACGCTCGATCGCCCGACTCTCGGCGGTCAGAACCTTGTCCTCGAATTCCTTGAGTTCCGGCGTGATGTAACGCTCGGCGTTCTTGAGCGTCTGTTTGCGGGTGAAGATCGCCGGAATCCGTTCGACGTTGGAGTGAGTGATCTCGATGTAGAAGCCAAAGACCTTATTGAATCCCACCTTCAACGAACCGATGCCGCTCTCGGCGATCAGGCGCGACTGATACTGGGCGAGCCACTGATTGGCGTCGCGTTGGAGGAGTCGCGCGTCGTCCAGCGTCGCGTCGACGTCATCACGAAAGAGTCCACCTTCGCGCAAATGCGCCGGCGGATGATCAACGCAGGTGCGCACGATGCGCTCCGCGAGCGGTGCCAGCGGTCCGCGCACCGCGTCCAGCGAGCGGCGATCGTTCTCAAACGCGGGGCGCTGCTCGAGAAGCTCGCGCAGCGCGTCCAACTGCGCCAGCGACGTTCCCAGCGCTACGACGTCGCGCGGCGTCGCCCGCCCTGTACCGATGCGTCCGGCGATGCGGGCGACATCCTGCACGGCGCCGATCCGTTCTGCGAGCGCGTCGGCGAAGTTCTCGTCACGAACAAGGACTGCGATGCGACGCTGTCGCTCTTCGATCACCGCGCGGTCGCGGAGCGGAAAACAGAGCCATTGCCGCAGCAATCGCCGTCCCATCGCCGTGCGACAGCGATCGATACTGGCGAGGACCGTGCCTTCGGTTCCTCCGGAGCGCAACGTTCGCTCGATCTCAAGACTGCGAAGACTCGTGCCATCGATGGTCACGAAGTCACCGCTCGCGAGTCGCCGCGGCGGTTGCAGATGACCGAGTGAACCCGCCGATTCGCCCGGAGCACGATGGCTCGCCTGAGTCTCGATGATGGATCGCAAGAGGGCGCCTGCGGCCTGCGTCGCCGGTTCGTCGGCGCTGAGCCCGAAGGCATCCAGGGTCGTGACACCGAAGTGACTCTTGAGAGCGTCGACCGCGTCCCGCGCACGAAAGGTCCACGCGGGTCGAGGCGATAGCGCGGTGCCTCGCGCCAGACGCAGAGCGTCGAGCGCCGCTGGAGCCGATCCGTCGGTCTCTTCGGCGTAGAGCACCTCGGCCGGCGCCAGCCGTTGCAACTCATCGATCAATCGCTCGGTCGGAACATCAACGATGGTGAACGCGCCCGTTGAGAGTTCAACGAGAGCGATCGATGCCTTCGTTCCCTGCACCGCGACGGACGCGAGCTGGTTCGCCCTCGATTCATCGAGCAGCGTCTCGTCGACGAGCGTGCCTGGCGTGAGAAGGCGCGTGACGCCGCGATCGACGACACCCTTGGCGTCCTTGGGATCCTGCAACTGGTCGCACACCGCGACGCGAAACCCCTGATCGATCAGGCGGCGCAGATATCCCTCAGCGGAGTGGAAGGGGACACCCGCCATGGGCATGCCCTTGCTGCGTTCGGTCAGCGTCAGACCGAGGACTTGATGTACCACCACGGCGTCGCGATCGAAGAGCTCGTAGAAATCTCCCATCCGGAAGAACAGCAGGCACTCCGGATACTGCGACTTGAACCGCAGCCACTGCCGCATCGCTGGGGTCTGGAACAGCGGATTCGACTCCAGCGCGGCGGGGTCAGCGCCAGCGATGCGGGACGCTCCCGACGGGGTGGCTGCCGTTGGAGCCGACGTTGGAACTGGCGCGGTCACACCTGCAGGATACGGCAGGCGCCAGAAACGACGAAGGCCCGCGGCAGGTGCCGCGGGCCTTCATAATCGTCCGTTCACAAACGTCTGTTCGCAAACGGAATGGAGTGGAAGAGGATCGAACTCTCAACCTCCTCGATGCGACCGAGGCGCTCTCCCAATTGAGCTACCACCCCGCTTGGGACGCGGGAGTATATCGGCACAGAAGGAGGTCCGCTACCGCTGCGATTGGCGGAAAACCAGCGCCGATCGCACCGTGCGTTGCTGGCGACCGATGCGCCGGGGTACGCTCTCGCCCCGCTCGGTATCCGCCGCCAACAAGCCAAAAGTTCTTTCGTGACGCCGACCGCACTCCTCATTCTCTATGCCGGACTCATCGTCGTCGCGTCGCTGATCGGCGGACTGTTGCCAAGCCTGCTGCGCTTCAGCCACCGCACCCTCCAGTTCGTGCTGTCGTTCATCGCTGGCGTCATGCTCGGAGTCGGCTTCTTCCACATGCTGCCGCACGCCATCATGCTGCAGGCGGATGCGGCTGCTGTCAAAGGCGCAAGCGACCCGCACGGACACGCGATTGGCCACGATCTGCTCGACCCGCTGATGCTCTGGGCAGTGCTGGGGTTTCTCACGCTCTTCCTTCTTGAACGTTTCTTCCATTTCCATCAGCACGAACCCGATGCCGAAACCAACGGCGCAGGCGGGCACGACCATCATCACGCGTCGCCGAGTCCAATCGGCTGGTCCGGAGCACTCATCGGCCTCGGTTTGCACAGCCTGCTGGAAGGTGTCGCGCTCGCAGCGAGCGTCGCGGTCGGTGTGGCTGCGGGCGGCGGAAGTGGAGCGCTTGCGGGGTTGGCGACTTTTCTGGTCATCCTCTTGCATAAGCCCTTCGACGCGATGACGCTGGCGACACTGATGCGTCGATCGAACGCACCGTTGCGGCTTTGTATCTTGGCGAACGTCTTTCTCGCCCTTCTGGTTCCCGCGGGCGTCGGTCTCTTCTGGGTCGGTGCGACCGGTGACGGTGTGTCGACGGTCGCCGCCGTCGCCCTCGCGTTCTCCGCGGGCATGTTCGTCTGCATCGCTTCGAGCGATCTTCTGCCCGAATTGCAGTTCCACCGTCACGACCGCGTGGGACTGTCGCTGGCGCTCATCATCGGTTTGGGATTCGCCTTCGGACTCGCGCGGCTTGAGGCGGGCTCGCATGCGCACGTGCATGACAGCGCGAGCGATCCTTCGCATGACCACGCGCATGACCACGCGCATTGATTCGAGACCTCTCGCTTCGGACACCCGCCATGGCAGAACAACCGGTCGGCAATGTGATCAAGGTCGAAAAGGTCCTCGCCGAACTGAATCGGCTGCGCGCTGATCTCGCAAAGGACCCCATGGACATCGAGTGGTTCGCGCTGCATCACGCCTTCTGCTTCGTCAGCTATCGCATGGCAGAGTTCCAGAAGTACCTCAACGACACGGTCAAGCCCGGCGAGTGTCCGCAGGACTGACGCGCAGGGAAGCCGTCGAGGGCTGGTGATTGGCGGTCGAAAAACCGTACAATCTCGCCCTCCATGCCCGACTACAAAGCCACCCTCAACCTGCCGAAGACGTCCTTCGCGATGAAGGCCAACCTCGCTCAAAGCGAACCGCAATCTCAGCGGCGCTGGGACGAGATTGGCGTCTACGGCGCCTTGAAGGCGGCCCGCGCGGGCAAGCCCCGTTTCGTCTTTCACGACGGACCGCCGTACGCCAACGGTTCGATCCACGTCGGACACCTGCTCAACAAGGTGTTGAAGGACATCGTGGTGCGCAGCAAGCTGATGGAGGGACTCGATTGCCCCTACGTCCCCGGCTGGGATTGCCACGGTCTGCCTATCGAGCACAAGGTGATGACCGAGCTGGTCGAGAGCGGCAAGGCGAAGAAACTTGACGAACTCGCCCCGGATCATCGGCGCATGGCGATCCGTCGCGAATGCGCGAAGTACGCCGAGAAGTTTATCAAGCTCCAGGCCGGACAGCTGCGGCGGCTGCTGACGCTCGCCGACTACGACGATCCGTACTTCACGATGGCTCCGGGCTACGAGGCGAAGACGCTTGAAGTCTTCGCTGCAATGATCGAGCGCGGTCTGGTCTATCGCGACAAGAAGCCGGTGCACTGGTCGGTGGCGAACCGCACCGCGTTGGCCGAAGCCGAACTTGAGTACGAGGATCGCGAGGACCTCTCGATCTACGTCGACTTCGAGGCCGTCGACCGCGACGCTGTCGCCAAAGCCTTCGGCGTCGAGCTTGACGCGACGCCGTCCTTCATGATCTGGACGACGACTCCGTGGACGCTGCCGGCGAATCTCGCGATCGCGGTCCACGAGCGCTACCGCTACAGCCTGGTGCGCATCGATGGCGCAGAAACGGTGATCGCCAGCGATCTTGTCTCGAAGGTCACCGCCGCTGCAAAGGCGGACAAGGTCGAGATCCTTGGCGAGACCGATGGCAAGAACCTCCTTGGTCTTGGCTATCGCCATCCGTTCATTGATCGTGTCGGCACAATCGTCCACGCCGAATACGTCACGATCGAGGACGGCACCGGCCTCGTGCATACCGCGCCGGGCCACGGCGCCGAAGACTATCGCACCGGCCTGAAGGAAGGCCTGGCCGTCTATTGCCCGGTGCGCGAGGACGGCACCTACGACGAGACCGTGCCGGCGTGGCTGCAGGGGATCGATATCTGGAAGGCCAACGAACTGGTGACGGAACGGCTGAAGGAGTCGGGGCATCTCTTCTTCGCGCACCGATTCACCCACAGCTATCCGCACGACTGGCGCAGCAAGACGCCGGTCATCTTCCGGGCCACGGAGCAGTGGTTCGTCGGCGTAGATCGCGCCGTCAAGGGTTCCGTGGGGGGTGGAGCAGGCTCCGGTCGCACGCTGCGCGAACTTGCTCTCGACGCCATCGTCAACATCATCGAGTTCACGCCGGCGTGGGGACGAAATCGCATGCGCGGCATGCTGGAAAGTCGGCCCGACTGGTGCATCTCGCGGCAGCGCTCGTGGGGACTGCCGATCCCGGCGTTCCGCACGACTTCGGGCGAGATTCTTCTGACATCGGCGAGCGTGCTCGCGATCAGTAAGGCCTTCGCCAAGCGAGGGAGCGATGCGTGGTTCCAAGAGGCACCAGCGCAACTGCTGTCCGAGTACGACCTCGCCAACGACCCGCACGCACCCAAGGACGCGGACATCGCGACGCTCGAGAAGCTGTATGACATCTTCGACGTGTGGTTCGAGGCAGGCTCGTCGTGGAACGCAGTCATGCGGGCTCGCAACCTCGGCTATCCCTGCGACCTCTATCTCGAGGGCAGCGATCAGCATCGCGGTTGGTTCCAGTTGTCGTTGCTGCCTGCACTCGGAGTGACCGGCGCTCCACCGTATCGCCGAATCCTGACGCACGGCTTCATGGTCGACAAGAACGGCCGCAAGATGTCGAAGTCCGAAGGCAACGCCTTGAACGTTGAAGATCTCCTCAAGGATGTCGGTGCCGACGTCGCTCGCTGGTGGGTCTCGGGTCTCGCGTACGAAGACGACATGAAGATCGACCTCGAGTTCTTCCGTCTCGCGGGCGAGAGCTACCGCAAGGTCCGCAACACGATCCGATTCCTCCTCTCCAATCTCGAGGACTTCCGACCGTGCACCGGCGAGGAACGCGGCGATGCGATCGACCTGAAGTCGCTCGCGCCCACATCGATCGATTCGTGGGCACTCGCTGAGACGGCGAAACTCGAAGCGACGGTGCGTGATGCGTTCGCGAGCTACGACTTCCGCGTGGCTCACTTGGCGATCTTTGATTTCTGCAACGAGACGCTTTCGGCAATCTACTGCGCCGCGACGAAGGATCGGCTGTACTGCGACAAGAAGGACTCGCCGCGCCGTCGCTCCACGCAGACGGCGATGTGGGAGATCGCCGACACGCTGATCCGGCTCTGCGCTCCGACGCTTGCGCACACGGCCGACGAGGCCTTCAGGGCACTTTGGAAATCGGACGGGCGCTGCGTGCACATGGAGACCTACCGCGATCTCGGCAAGTGCGTCGGCATTGCCCATCCCGGCTGGAGCGCGGCACTCGCCGCGCGATCCATCGCGTTTGATGCCATCGAGAAGGCGAAGGCCAGCGGCCTTGAGAATCCGCTCGATGCAGGCGTGACGTTGCCCGATCCAGGCGACGTGTTGGCCCCGTTCATCGCGGATCTCCCCGATCTTTTCGGAGTGAGCCGCGTGACGCTTGACCGCTCAGCGACCGCTGCAACTGTGAGCGATCTGCGTGAAGAACCGCGCTGCGAACGAAGCTGGAAGCGAGACGGCACCGTGAAAGAGCGTTCGGATGGTGGCATGCTGTCCGATCGCGACGCACTCGCGGTCGGGGTGTGAAACTCAGCGCTGGGCAGTGCGAGAGGCGATGGCCGGCAACAGCGCCAGTGCTACCGCTGCGGTGACGAGGGACGCAATGACATCGACGATGAGCGCCGCTCTGCCAAAGTCGAGAGCGGCGCTCGCACCGCCGGCGAGGGCGAACTTCGCGGCGAAGATGCACCAGCAGCTCACCGACAACGCGGTGAGTGCGATTGCGATGAACGCCGGAAACTTCCCAGCGTCAGTAATCGCCCACAAGGATTGCATCAACCACCAGGCGGTTGCTGCGATCAGTGTGGCGCGCAGGAGCGTCGCGACTGGAAGAACCAACTCGGGCCCCAACCCGCTGAGTGGGCTCACGCGGAGAACGAGAAGAATGACTCCGGCCGCGGCGACGGCGACGAGTGTGGAGAGAAACAGCATCGCACGGATCCGCGATCGCTTGGGTCTTCGTGAGCCAGCGGCGGTCGCCAGCAGCGCTGCCGTAGTCAGCGCAACCGCATGGACCGCGAGGTCCACCGCGATCAGCGAGCGGGCCAGTGGCGTGGGAGATCCGGCCGCACCGAGCGTGAGTGCAAAGATCGTCCATGCGATGGTCGCAACGAGAAATGCCAAGGCTGCACTGCGGAGACGACGAAGCCGCGCGAAACTCCAGGTGCCGCCGACGCGCATGGAATCGTCGACTGGAAATCCACACTCGGGACAGCGTGCGTCCTCCGACAACGTCATGAGGTCGTAGTCGCAACGAGCGCAGAGAAGATGCTCATCGGGCACGTGCGTCATCGTCGCGTCCCAAAGAGACCGACCGCTACTCCGCCTCGTCGGGCAAGGCGTAGAAACCCGGCCCGGCGCGGCGCAGCTTCCCTTCGTCGGCGAGCGCTTCCCAGACTGCGATCGGCACTTCGCGAGGCGGAATGATCGCATCGATGCCGTGCTTCTTGCCGCCAGTCATCGGACCGACGCCGAGTCTCGACTCGGCATCGAGGCGCGAGAACTTGAGGCGATTGCGAAATGCCCGCAACGCGTGACGCAACACGTCGGGATCGATGGCCGGTCCCTTCGGAGAAGCGGCGACGTCGGCGACCGCTGTGTCGTCACCGTGCAACTGCCGGACGAGGAGCGAGAGTCCCGCGGTGTCGCGCGAGGCAACGAGTTGGCCGATCTTCGCGGGTTCGACCTTGGCCTTGAGCAGCAGCTTGTGCATCGCACCCCAGTGGGGACCGGCCGATGCTGGATCGGTCGCGGCGATTGTCGCCGCGGTGGTCGCGATGTCCTTCAGGAGCGCCGCGGGCGGGCTATGTGGATCATGTTGATCATGCGCGTTCGGTGGTGTATTCGACATGAGTGTGAGCGCTCCGTGGATGCACGCGACGTGGCGTCAGCTCTTGGGTGTCTGTTGCTCGATCCAACTCGCGAAGTGCTTTGCGAAGCGATCAAAGTCGCCGTCGAGCCGGGCGATCTCCTCGCGTCCGTGGATGACCGTGATCGACGCATCCAGATCGACGCGGCCGCTGAACGCGGGGATGTCCTTCCCTCGCGCGATCTGGGCATGGGCTTCAACAACCGCCTCGTCGGCGGTGCGGTTGAGGGATCGCGCGAGCGCCACCGGCGAGAGCGACTCGCCCGTCAGGCCGCGCAGCATTTCGTTCAGCGTGAGACTGTTGCCCGGTCGCCAATAGGCCTTCGCCAGGTCCGGACCGATGCGCGGGTTGTCGCAGAGGTAGCCGTCGCGGCGCACGAAGAACTCACGGGTCTGGCGCACACCCATGTCGGCCATCACATAGCCGTGGTAGTAGGCGCTCGACTCGCCGGCAAGAAGATGCGGCACCGACAACGTGGGTCGACCGCTGCCGTCCTCGAGAAAGAGCATCTGCCGCTCGGCGTCGCGGATCGCGCGGAGGATGCTCTCGGCGGAAAGCTCGGCGTCGGGGATCTCGTAAATTGCCTTCTCGGCGAAACACACCGCGAGCATGGATCGCACGGTGATCGCCGCCCCGGGCTGGCTCTGCCGGATGGCCTTCTCGATCAGTTCGATCGGCATCGCTTCGCCTGCGGCGTTGCGGGCGTACCGGCGCTGCCAGTCGGCATCGCTCAGGATCGAGTCGAGGAACATGCTCTGGATCTCGGCAAACGCCACCGACGTCGGAGCCGATTCCTGCGCGAAACAGGGCGAAGGCATGTCGACGTTGGCGAAGTGGGCCGCGTGGCCGCCCTCGTGAAAGAGCGTCGCAGCAGCGCGAAAGCCCGAACCGACCATGCCTGGAATCGCGTTCGCGGTGAAGTTGATGCGGGCCGGATGGAAGTGGCCATGATCGCGCCACGCCGGTCCCGGTCCGTGCATGAAGCCGTTCTCGTATTTGCCCTTGCGGTCGACGAGGTCGAGCGTGAGCGATGCCCCGCGGAAGGTAACGCCCAGCGCCGCGAAGCTCCGTCCCCAACGGTCGATCGAGTCGCCGAACAGGAAGTAGGGGTCCTGCTCGCGCGTGACATCGCCACTGAAGAGAAAGCTCAGACTCCACGGGCGCACCGACGCATCGCCGTGCAGCGATCGAAGATGATCGAGTCCGCGCCGCCCGGCGTCGCGCGTCAGCTTCTCCAACTCACCGAGCACGGAGAAGATCTCGCGCTTGGTCATGCGCTCGACGCGCCGCACCTTCCAGTCGTAGTAATCTTCGCCACCGAGCATGCGCCCAAGTCGATTGCGCTCGCGCACCAGTTCGACGAAGCCATGAGCAAGGACGTGCGTCTCGATGGAGCGCAAGCCTTCCCAGGCGGCGCGGCGTTTCCGTTCGTCGGGCTCAGTCCGCAGCATCGCTCCGAGCTTCACCGAACTCGCCGCGACGAATCCTGTATCGGGGTCGACATAGCCAAGGGTCATTGCCCCGCGAGCGTTGGCGAGATCACCCTCCAACTGCACGATTCGTTCCGCCAACGTCCGGGCCTGCGGCAGATCGATGGTGTGGGCGTTGAGCGTGTTCTCCCAACCGCGCAGGATGACCGCGTCGTCGCCTTGAGCGGAAGGAAGTTCGCGGCGGACGTCGGCCAGCCGAGCGGGATCTTGCAACCAGCGCTGCAAATCGATCTCACGCTCGTTCAGCACCGCCCGGGCCGCCGTCGCGTCATCGGTGAGCGCCATATACGCGGTCCAGAACGCGTCTTCCTTGGCGACATGCAGGGCGACGTATTCGCGGTTCAGTCGATCGGCGAGCGAGGTGGTCGTAGCGATGGTCATGGAGAGTGTCCGCAGGCTGGAAAACTGCCATCGTACGGTCTGCGAAGTGCAGGTGGACTGCTCTGCCACGCCGCACCGCCGCGAGCGGCTATCCTCCGCTCCCATGACGACGCCGCCCACCGTTCCGCCAGCATCAACCGCCACTCCGGCCGCGACCGACGCATCGGCGCCGCTGCCGAACATCTCGTACGACCTCTTCGCAAAGCTCGACCTCCGGGTCGCGACGGTGCTGACCGCCGAAGCGCATCCAAATGCCGACAAGCTGCTGAAGATTCGTCTCGACGACGGCACCCCCGAAGGTCGTCAAGTTTGTGCAGGGATCAAGGCGTGGTACGACCCAGCGACGCTGGTCGGAAAGCAAGTGATCATCGTCGCGAATCTCGAGCCTCGACAACTGCGCGGCGAGATCAGTCAAGGCATGATCCTCGCAGCGAGCGATCTGAAGGAAGCCGCAGCGTCAGCGACCGGAGCGGCCAAGGCCGGACCAGAGGAACGTGACGTTGTCGTCCTGAGTGTGCAGCGTCCGGTGAAAGCTGGTTCGAAGGTCAGTTGACGCGGTGGGAGAGGCGAGATCGACAACCTCTACATCGCGAACCCGATCCCATTGCCAGCCGTCGGCGCCGCGGCGTTCGGAATGCTGATGACAGCACATCGACGTCGTCGGTATTGAGGTCAACGGGCCTTCGCCGTTTGTGGAGCGACAAGCGGGACCGCGGAGATCCGGAATTGCACAGGTCCTACCGGGCGGAATCCGCCGGCTCGCAGCATCGCGTCGCAGAGCGCGGCCTTTTGCAGACCGGGGTGAAGCCCCAAAGCGCCCATACGCGCCCGGACGATCATTCGATTCGCCGCAGAGTCCAATCAGCTCTGAGCGCTGCCACTCTTCGCAGCCGCCGGATCCGTTGGGTCCTTGGCATCCTTCTCATCCTTCTCGCGCACGAGATGGAAGTTGTGCCGCTTCTTGAGCGTCTCGAACTTCAGCGACTCGAAGGTCGCGTTGCGGAACTCATCCCCGAGCAGCGCGTCCTGAATGCGCGGGTTGGCGGCGACCGTCTGGAAATCCTCGATGGTCAGCGGGAAGAGATCGGTGACCCGCACGAGTAAGAGTGAGAGCTGCTTTGGCAGCGGCACCATGAAAGTCCGATCGGCCTCGGCGATCTCCGTGATCGGTCGGTCCACTGGCAGCGCTGACGCCATGCGAATCACTTCGCGCACCGCGTCGAGGTTGTTCCCTAAGCCGGGAATGTTCGCAATGCGAATGCCGTAGGCGATGGTCTCTGGCGCGGACTCGCGCAGGCGACCGACGAAGTCGACGGTTCCGCCGTATTCCGATGCGATCGCCCGCAGGCCGTCGGCTCGGGCCTTCGCATCAAGCTGCGACTGCATGGCCGTGAGCACCTCGAAACGCTTCAACGCTTCGACATCGAGGACGAGAGCTCCGCGCACCTCGTCGACGCTGTTAGGTGCCCGCGACGGATCGACGTCCATCACGCGGAAGAAGAACAGGTCTTTTGTCGCGGAAGTCATCGCCGGGCTGGCGACGTCCTTCTGAAGCGGCATGGTGTCCATGCCGCGGCCGAACTCCTTGAGCTTGTCGAGCAGATCGGGCAGCGACACGGCCTTGGGTCCGAACCGATTGGTGAACGAGGCCCCGACGCCACGCATGGACTTGACGTCCTGCAGCGTCAGCCAGGCGTCCCCGGACGACGCGTAGGCGGGCAGCGGAATCTTGAATTGCGTGGCGATCTGTTCCGCGAGTTGCTGCAGGCTCGGGCGACGAGCGGCCCAATCTGTGGGCAGCACAAAGAACGAAAGCTCCTTGGGCAAGCCGCGAAGCGAGATCGCCAACTGGTCGCTGGTGAACTTGGAAATCTCGGCGATGCGCTCGGCAGTGATTTCGTCAAGCGCCTTCTGCCGCACCGTGTCGGCGTACTGCGGATACACCGCGAGAGGATCACCGGTGACCTGTGCTCCGTACTTGCTGGGATCTTCGGCGAATCGCTTCTTCAGGGTCAGCGAGTC
>JBBQCR010000007.1:0-23957 GCA_038318935.1 Phycisphaerales bacterium | reverse complement strand
CCATGGGGTGACCGCGCGATTGGCCGTCGCGCGAGGCCGACCGGAGGGCGGACACTCCTGGCTTCTGCTCGGTACCGCGGTGGTCGTGGCGGCCCCCCCGACCGCTCGGCGGAAGGGGAGCTGGCGCGGCGATGGTCGTAGTACCACGACCCGTCGCGGTGTGAGCGCGCGTTGTGTCTACGGCTTGTGCGGCTCGATGCTGTGAGCGGCTCGTCTGCTGTTCTCGATCGCTGGTCGGTGGATGGAGAAGCGCTTCATCGGGACCGATGAAACGAACGACGAGCAAGCGTCCACTGACCGACTGCGCCGCTTCGCTGAACTGCGAGGTACAGCAGCGCTGCAGGTAACGGAGCTGAACCGGCTCGCGCACAAGCAACCGCAGCACACCCGACTGAATGTCGAGGGGTTCGACGTCGTCGAACCAGTGCCGGCAGAGGTCAGCATGGTGCTTGCGCAGGTAGCTGTTGATCGATAGCCGAAACTCTGGATCCAGCCGAGGCATCGAGACCGTCCCGTCGCCGAAAGAGTCAACCGTGCATGTCCAAACACCGCGAGGCAGGCGGTGATGGGACGACAAGAGCCGTACCGTCGCTATTCGACCGATGTCGAGGCGCGTTATCGACAACCCGTAGGTGGTCCCTGAAGGTCTTGATCCCGCACTCGTCGACGGACGCTCGCGTCTCGCTCGACTGAATGATGTTCTATTTCTCCGCGCCGGATCGAAGTCCCACCTGCGATCGGCGACGCAGTGATGCGCTGAATGTAGTGCGCCCCTTGGTGTGCGTCAACCACTTCGTTCGCGATTCTCGTTGACCTCGTCAGGTGTTCTTTCTGCCGCAGAAATCGAGACATTTTCCGCGCCGCCACCCAGCTCTGCCACTTGACGATCGTATCGCTGTCGGTTTGCGCGATGATCCATCAGAAGATGCACTCGCGCGGCGTGCTCCCCATTGTCGATCGCGTTGATGCATTCGCGCGCGAATGGGATCGCGGTTCGACGCGACACGTGCGCGAGGACGACGTTCTCCGCCTTCCAGACGCGGAGCAGCGCAGCGAGATCATTGATGTGCAGGTGTTTGCCGATCTTGGCCCGCGAGCGATGGTCGGACTCGAAGAACGTGCACTCGCTGAGGACCACTTTGGCGGACACGAACTCCTCGCGAAAGAGGAAAGGACCGGGCTCGGTGTCGCCGGTGTAGGCGACGAGCGGGATCTCGATCGTGCGCGTGATCTCAATGCCGCGCGACTTGAGTTCTCGAAGCTGCTCCTGTGGGAAGTCGCGGAACTCGTCCTTCAATTTGCTGCGTCGCTCGATCACCGCGAATCCCAAACTCGGCGCGGTGTGGCTGGTCTCGATGGCTCGCAGGTAGACGTTGTTCTTGACCTCGATCTCCTGCTCGGGCTCAATGGACACGATTTCGTGCGGTGTCCGCTGCAGTTCGAGATCGATCCATGCGCGCATCATCGTTCGCAGCGGTTCTGCGACGCGCGGATGACAGAGACATCGTCCTGTTCCGATCTTTTGAAACTGGCGTTGACTGAACCAGTACGGCAATCCGCCGATGTGATCCATGTGGGCGTGCGATAGCGCGACGATCGGGGCGGCGAGCGAGGCTCGGGTGCACTGCCCCATGTCGAAACACAGGTCGAGTTCCGGAACCTGAATGACGGTCTGCTCGCCGGCGACGCTGATGCCCTGCACCCGGAACGGCGGCAGGTACAGAAACCCCAACTGCCCTTCGCGGGGCGGCATGCTCGGAATCACGAAATGCTCCTTGGACGGGGCTTTCACCCGTCAGGGCCTTGGCTCGAACGATGCCGACGATATGGATCGGCGAGCGGGCCGTCAATTCGTCGAAGCAAGTTCTTCGGAGAACCGGATCGAAGCGGAGAATCGCCCCGAAGTCGTCGCCGCCCCCGGTCGATGACTCCGCCATGCACGGTCAGCAACCAGCATCGGGCGACGCAGCAAAGGGGACCTCCCTGCGCAGTGAATTCGCTGACGATCCCGACATGCGTGAGATCGTCGAGTTCTTCGTCAACGATCTTTCCACCCGCATCGACGCCATCCGCGCCGCCTTCGATACGGACGATCGAAGCCGACTGAAGACCCTGGCGCACCAGCTCAAGGGTGCAGCCGGTGGCTACGGCTTTCCAACGATCGGATTCGCCGCGGCGGACGTCGAGCGGGAACTGATCGCCGCAGAAGCCGACATCGCCGCGATTGACGACAAGGTCGACGAGCTGTTGCGGCTCTGCCGCGCAGCGCTCGCGCCACGAAGCTGACAGAACCGCAACGAGCACGACAGACGCGACATGCCTTGATGGACGAGACCATCGGCAACCGAGCATCAGCAAGCGACGGGGAGAAGCACAGTTGGAATCGACCACGAACAACATTGGCAGCGAGCGTCTCCCGAGACTGCTTGCGATCGACGACTCCGAGCTGATCCACAAGATCCTGCGCGTCCGACTTCAGCATGAACAGTTGGAGCTGCACTCGGCCATGAGCGGCGCGGATGGGCTGCGGCTCGCGAAGGAGCTGCGGCCGGAGATCATCCTGCTCGACATCGAGTTGGGCGATATGGAGGGGTTTGCAGTGCTGCAGGCCCTGAAGGCAGATGCCGAGACCCGCGACATCGCAGTGATCTTCATCTCCGCCTTCAGCGAGCCGGTCGATCGAGTGCGTGGACTGGATCTCGGCGCAGTCGACTTCATCACCAAACCGTTTGAGGTGATCGAACTCACCGCCCGCGTGCGATCAATCCTTCGACTTCAGAGCGCGATGAACATGCTCGCTGTGAAGGCACAGATCGACGGACTCACCGGTCTTTGGAACCGCAAGTACTTCGATTCCCGCCTTGAAAGCGAGTTCGCGGAGAGCAAGCGACACGGCAGGCCGCTGTCGCTGATCATGGCGGACATCGACAAGTTCAAGTCGCTCAACGATGGCTACGGACATCCGTTCGGTGACCTGGTGCTGGAGCGATTCGCGAAGCTGCTCTCGAGCGGCCGTGTGAGCGATGTTCCCTGCCGCTACGGCGGTGAGGAGTTCGGCATCATCGTCCCGAGTGGAACGGTGGAGGAAGCTCGCGAAGTGGCGGATCGCCTGCGCGAGCGACTTGCCAACGAACGGTGGCCTCGCCACGAAGATCTCCGAGTGACCGCCAGCTTCGGCGTCGCCGACATCTCGTGCATCGAATCGTCGATGTTGCCGCGAGCAATGGTCGAGGCAGCGGATCGGGCGTTGTACGCCGCCAAACACGGCGGCCGAAATCGTGTGGAGACGGCCCCTCCGATCGTCACGGCACCACTGCGAAAATCCGCATAGCCGCAAGCTCTGTGTAAACAACTTCATGATCGCTCCGAATGTCATTCCTGGTGCGAAAGCGGGCGCTGAGCGCCGCCGCCGTCAACGATGGATCGGTCCAGCGCTGATGGCCCAGGTCGGACTGCTGGTCGTCGCGGCGATCTCGCCTCGGACGGACGCGGTGACGGACGTGTACCTCGGCCTCTGCGCAACGGTGGCGCTGATCAGCGCGTGTGCGCTGTTTCGACGCCGCGCCGAGGTGGTCATGCACACGCTGGTGGCAGATCTTGAGAGTCGCAATGCCGAACTCGAACAGGCACATACCGAGGCGGATGAGGCGCGACGGACGGCGGAGGACGCGGTCCGCGTGAAGGGCGAGTTTCTCGCGAACATGAGCCACGAACTGCGCACGCCGATGACGGCGATTCTTGGCTTCGCGGACGTCCTTCAGAACGGTGGCGCGAGCGAAGCAGAGCGAACGGACTACATTCGAACGATCCAGCGCTCCGGTGAGCATCTGCTCGCGCTCATCAACGACATTCTCGACTTCTCGAAGATTGAAGCGGGCCGCATGACCGTCGAGACGGTGACGACGTCGCCGTTGCATGTACTCAGCGACGCCGTGGCGATGCTGCGGGATCGCGCCGAATCAAAGGGAGTTCGACTCGAAACGAGCTGCGAGGGACCGGTGCCGGTCAGCATCCGCAGCGATCCGACGCGGCTTCGGCAGATTCTCATCAACCTCATCGGCAACGCCATCAAGTTCACGGACGTGGGTTCGGTCAGCGTGCGCGTGAAGTTGCTCGGTACCGCTGATTCGCAGCGACCGCAGCTCTGCTTTGAGGTGCTCGATACAGGTATCGGCATCGCGCCGGATGTCCGCGCCCGATTGTTCCAGCCGTTCATGCAGGCAGACGGTTCGATGACACGCCGCTTCGGCGGTACCGGACTTGGGCTGGCGATTTGCAGACGACTCTCGAATCTTCTGGGCGGCGACGTCTCGGTCGAGAGTGATCTCGGTCGAGGAAGCACGTTTCGGGTCACACTTGATACGGGCTCCCTGAAAGGAGTGCCTGTGGTCAGCGGGCTCGACGCATTGGCGGCACGGAAGGCGACCTCGTCGGTGGCGAAGTTGAGCGGTCGCGTGCTGCTCGCGGACGATGGACCCGACAACCAGAGGCTGATCGCGTTCCATCTTCGGCATGTGGGACTGGACGTCGAAGTCGTCTCGAACGGCCTCGCTGCGGTCGAACAGGTGCTGCGGGCAGAGCGGGGGAGCCGGCCGTTCGCCCTTGTGCTGATGGACATGCAGATGCCGGAAATGGACGGCTATCAGGCGACCGCAACGCTGCGGGCTCGAGGATGGCGCGGGGCGATTGTGGCACTCACGGCTCAGTCGACGCCGGGCGATCGCGAACGGAGCATCGCCGCCGGTTGCGACGACTTCGCCACCAAGCCGATCGATCGCGATCTCTTGATCGATTCGTGCAGATCATGGCTCCAGCGCGGTGCGACTCGGCACGACGCGGAGCGCGACAAGGCGGCATAATCCATCGTGTGCCGCATCTGAACGACGAAGGCATCTGCATCCGCCACTGGGACTTCTCTGAGACAAGTCAGACCGTGAGTCTGTTCTGTCGCGGACATGGCATCCTGCGCGGCCTTGGTAAGGGATCGAAGCGCAGCGGCGGCCGGTTCTCCGGTGGCATCGATCTTCTCACACGAGGCGAGATCGTCGCGATCGTCAAGCCGGGCCGAGAGCTGGCGACGCTGACCGACTGGTCGCTGCTGCACACCTGGCGATCGTTGCGCACCGACCTGGCTGCGAACAAGGTCGCCTACTACATGGCGGATCTGTCGCAGCGACTGATCGCGCCGTCTGATCCGCATCCGGCGGTGTACGACGTCATCGTCCGATGTCTTGATGCCATTGAATCAGGTCAACCGGCCCTCTCCAGCGCCTGGCTGTTTCAGTGGGTGCTGCTTGATGACATCGGCTACCGGCCGCGACTGGATCTTGACGCGGACGGCCCCAGTACCGTGCATTTTTCCGCGGCCGAAGGGGGCATCTCCAACACCGCGTCGCCAGGCTCCTGGAAAGTGCGACGAACGACGGTCGAATTACTCGCTCGGACCGCTGAGGTCATCGAGTCGGGTGATACGGCATCTTTCTTTGCCCATCTTCACAGTGCGCACCCCGAAGTCGTCGACCGTGCCAACCGCCTGCTGGCCGCGTATCTGCAGCACCTTGTGGGCGTTCCGCTCGAAACCATGCGGGCTCTCTTTCCCGATCGCTGAGCGGATGTCGCAGCAGCGAGAAAGAGCTCAAGTTTTGTAGTTGATCGGATGATCCGCGCTGATTCCCGCAAGGGCCTTCGTCGATGAATCAGGTGGGTCCGTGGGGCCACGGCTGAGGAACGCCGCGGTCGTCCATATCTCTTTCTCGCGCGGGCCCATCCGGTGCACACATGAATATTCCAGCGCTCGAAAAGGTGTTTGCTTCGCCGAACCTGCCAACCCTGCCAGCGGTGGCGATGAAGGTGCTGGAGCTGACCAACAAGCCCGACGTCCAACTCAAGCAAGTCGCGGCTGTCATTGAGAACGATCAGGCCATCTCCACCAAGGTGCTGCGGACCATCAACAGTTCGTTCTACGCGTTGTCGCGCCGCTGCGGTTCCATCCAGCAGGCCATCACGCTGATGGGACTTCAGTCGGTGAAGGGACTGGTGCTCGGATTCTCGCTCGCCAACTCAATCGATGGCGGCGGCGACAAGGACATCTTCTTTGACTTCATGACCTATTGGCGCCGCTGCATGTACACCGCGGCGTCGGCGCGACATCTTGCGACCCTAACTCGGCGCTGCGATCCCGATGAAGCGTTCGTTGCTTCGTTGGTTCAGGACGTTGGCATGGTTGCTCTGTGGCGGGCCTTCGGAGATCGCTACCTTCAGACCATCGACGCGGGCGGAAAGGATCACCGCCTGCTCGCGGCCATGGAGCGAAAGTCGTTCGAAGTGGATCATGCTGCGGTGGCGGGCGAAATGACACGACGCTGGCGCTTCCCCGACAGCATCGTCGATGCGGTGACGAATCACCACAAGAGTGAGGATGCCACGCTCGACGGAGCGCAGCTCGCCCGCACAGTGGAGTTGGCTGGAATGGCGACAACGATTCTTCTCAACGAAGCCAAGAAGCCCGAAGAAGCCATCAATCGCTTCCGTTCGTCGGCCCTCGAGTGGTTCGACATCAAGGGCAACATTCCACTCTCGCTGCTTCAGGTCTTCGCAGACAAGGCCCAGGAATTGGCCCGCATGTTCGGCCTCAACGTCGGTGCAGCTCCGGACGTTGATGCGATCCTGTCGGCAGCCCAGCGCATCCGTCAGGAACAATCGCTGCCGGCGATGAACCTTGACGCGCTCCTGGAAGCTGACTCGCGCGAGCAGACCGACACAGTCACCGGACTCCCTGAGAAGTCGGGCTTTGTTCGCGACATCGACGCGGCATTCAAACAAACAAACCAGGCCGGCACCGGCACTGGCATCGGTGTGGTGATCGTGTCACTTGACGAAGCGAAGGAGTTGAACGAGCGGTTCGGCATCACAGCGTGCGACTCCGCGCTCAAGTTCGTCGCGGACGCGGCGACGGAATGCACCGGTCGATTTGGACGGGCGTATCGATTCGTTGGGGCGGGCATCGTGGTGCTCCTCCCCAAGTCAGACATCGAACAGCTTTGTCGTGTTGCCGAAGCGGTGCGGCGCAAGGTCGCCGAGTCGGTTGTGCGCCTCGGTGACTCCGCGACTGCGTCGGCGGCGAAGTTGACTGTGAGTTGCGGCGTCGCGATCTGCGAAGGCGATGAAGCTGTGCGGGCGTCGAGCTGCATCACCGATCGCGATCAACTGCTGAAGGCCGCTATGCTCGCGATGTCGTCGGCGCAGACTCAGACCAACAAGGTCGTTCAGTATCGCAAGGACTCCACGATGCGAGCAGCCGCCTGAGTTTCACGCCCCAAGCGGTTCGAGCCTCGCGACCATGCGCGGCGCGAGCGGCCAGCGACTCGCGTAGCTTCGAAGTTGATCAAGAGTGACCGCTTCGATTCTGGCGAGTTCCTCTTCGAGCGGGCAGTATTCGCCGCAGTACGCGAGGATCGTGCCGAGACGATTCATGCGTCCGGACGGCCGTTCGCCCGCCAGGGTGACGCTGGTGGCGATCTTGCTGCGGGCCCGCAGCAAGTCGTCGTCGCTCAATCCGTCGAGGACCCCTGCGATTTCCTTGCGACACGCTGCTTCGACCTCTGACGCGTCCTTGGGGTCGCAGACCGCCGAGACGAGGAACTCACCGACACCGTCGCGACCGTCGTACTGGGCGCTCGCTTCTTCGGCGAGACCCGTCTCGATCAGTGACCAGTGCAAGCGCGAGCCGTCGGCGTCGCCGAGCACGTGAGCGAGCATCGTTGCCTCGTAGCGCTGCGGATCGTTGATGTGCGGCGCAGGCATTGCCATCAGGAGGTAGTGACGCGTGGCATTCTTCAGCCGAAGGGTGTCATCATGATCGACGATGTTCCAGCGCGGGAACATCCGCTCAGCCTTCGTCGCTTGCCAATGACCGCACAGAGTTTGGACGTGCTCGACGAACACGTCAAAGTCCACTCGTCCCGCCACGGCCAGTGTGGCGTTGTCTGCCGAGTAGCGATCGTTGAAGTACTTCGCCATCTCGTCGCGCTCAAGCCGGGCGATCGTCTCCTTGGTGCCAAGGACACGACGGGCGAGTGGATGCGAACCGTAGAAGAGTTCCATGGAGCGCTCGTAGAGCGCCCAGAACGGCTGGTCCTCGTACATCGCGATCTCTTCAAGAATGACGCCTCGTTCCTCGTTGAAGTCCTCGACCCGCAAGGCGGGACGCAGGATGTCCGCGAGAATCTCGGTCACGCCGTCGACGTGCTCTGGCAGCACGTGGGCGTAGTACGCGGTCATTTCCGCAGTGGTGTAGGCGTTGTGACTCGCGCCGATCGCATCGAAGTCGTTGTTCACCTGCTGGGCGTTGCGCTTCGCGGTTCCCTTGAACATCATGTGCTCCAGGAAATGACTGACGCCCATGAGCCGTGGTTCCTCGTCGCGGGCGCCAGTGCGGAAGAAGAATCCGACCGATGCCGTGTGGGCGTTCGGGTCGGTCTCGGCGACGATCTGCAGTCCATTCTTCAGGACGGCGCGGCGAAAGGTGACGGGCATAGGGTCGGCATCGTACGCGGACGTCGGCGCGTCAGTCGGCCAACACCACGATGTCGTCGGGCTCGATCGCGAGCGTGATCCGCGAGCCGGGAATCGGAACATCGCGCGGATTGACCTCGAGCGCCTTCAGCTCCAAGCCGCCGTTCGTGCGAACGCGGTGCTGCGCCGCCTTGCCGAGATAGATCGACGCGACGTGCTCGGCGGTGATGACGTTGGTGCCTGAACCGATCGTCAGCGCCTCGGGCCGCATCGACAGTGTGACGGTGCCCTCAAGCTTCGATCTCGGTGTGATTCCCGTTGCGACGATGCGACCGAAGGTCGTCTCGATCTCGAGCGCTTCACCGCGCTTGCCAACGACAGTGCCGGTGATGAAATTGGTTTCGCCGAGGAAATCCGCGACGAAGCGCGTTTCCGGCCGACGGTAGATCGGCTGCGGTCGACCCGACTGCATCACCTGCCCGTCCTTGAGCACGACCATCGAATCGGCGACGGAGAGGGCCTCCTCCTGATCGTGCGTGACATAGACCGCGGTGATACCGGTCTCGGAGACGAGTCGGCGAATCTCGGTGCGCATCTCAAGACGAAGCTTCGCGTCGAGGTTCGACAACGGCTCGTCAAGCAAGAGGACGCTCGGGGCAAACACAAGCGCCCGCGCCAGCGCGACCCGCTGCTGCTGTCCGCCTGAAAGTTCGGTCGGCTTGCGGGCGCCGAGATTCGCCATCTTGACCATCGCCAGGGCTCGCTCGACCTTGGCGGTCACTTCAGCCTTGGGCACCTTGCGAACCTCAAGACCGAACGCCACGTTGGCGGCAACGCTCATGTGCGGCCACAGGGCATAGCTTTGGAAGACCATGCCGGTGTTCCGCTTGTTCGCCGGAAGTGCACTGACATCCCGTCCATCGAACAGGATCCGACCGGAGGTCGGTTCGATGAAGCCAGCGATCATGCGCAGCAGCGTGGTCTTGCCGCAGCCGGAAGGTCCGAGCAGAAAGGTCAGCTCGCCGGCTTTCAGATCGAGGTCGACACCGGCGACCGCGACAGTCTGGCCGCGGCCCTGGTCGTAGATCTTGCGGATGCGCTCGAGTCTGATTGCGGTCATTGGCCGCACACAATACCCCAGGAGTTGCACCGAGCGACGGGTACAGTGGTCGCGTGGAATCTCGTGACGATCAGGCCCTCGAACGGTTCAAGCGCATGCAGGCGTGGCGTGGTCCGCGCGAGCGCGACGTGACGATCGCACCGCTGCTCAAGCAGTTTGCTCGCGAACAGACGCGAGCGTCGAAGGCGCTCGGTCAGGTGACGGATGCCTTCGAGGCGGTGGTGCCTGGCGTTCTCATTCCCGAATGCACGCTGGTAGGACTCAAAGCCGGGGTGCTGTCGATCGAAACGCGCTCGGCGTCCGTGCAGTACGCCCTCGACCGGTTCCTGCGCGGTGGCGGCGAGCGGGAGCTCTGTCAACGCGCCGCCCTGACAGGCACGCAGATCACCAAGGTCCGCGTGGTGTGCGCTCACGGTTGATACGGATCAGGGAGTGAAGCTGCGCGTGACGAGGCACGTAACCGCTCGTTGCACGACAAGGAGTGTGCGCCCAGAGGGCGCTACGGACTGCTCAAACTAGTCTGAGACAAGCGAGCGTCACCGACGGCAGGCATCAAGGACCGTCCAGCGGGCGAACGCGACCTCGATCTCGCGCCCGATCGCATCGAGCCGCTTCGCGGTCTTGGCGACTTCCGAAGCGGCGGACTGATAGAAGCCTGGCGCCGCCATGCGGGTCTCGATCGTTCGCTGTTCGATTTCGAGTTTCTCGATCTTGAGCGGCAGGCTGGTGAGCTCTGCGACTTCCTTTGCCGAGAGTTTTCGAGCCTTCGCGGCAGGCGCGACGGCGACGGGTGCCGCAGTCGGCGCAAAGTGTTTGGTGACCGCGGAGGTGCGCTGAAGATCCGCGGAGCGTCGATCGATCGACGGCGGCGCAGTGCGCCCGCTCACGCGCACGTAGTCGTCGAATCCGCCAGCGTACTCCTTCACCGTGTCATCACCTTCGAAGACCAGCATGCTGGTGACGGTGCGATTGAGGAACTCGCGATCGTGGCTGACGATGAGCACGGTGCCGGCGAAGTCGGTGACGAGTTCTTCGAGCAGATCGAGCGTCTCGGCATCGAGATCGTTGGTCGGTTCGTCGAGTACCAGCAGATTCGAGGTCCGCGCGAAGAGCTTGGCCAGCAACAGTCGATTGCGTTCTCCGCCGGAAAGGAGCATCACCGGTGAGCGGGCGCGATCCGGCGTGAACAGGAAGTCCTGGAGATAGCCGATCACGTGTCGCGAGCGACCGCCGATGGTCATGAAGTCGGCGCCGGTAAGGTTCTGCTGCACCGTGGCCTTCTCGTCGAGTCCCGCGTGAAGCTGATCGAAGTAGCCGATCTCCAGCTTCGTGCCGAGTTTGACCGTGCCGGAGGTCGGAGCGAGCTCGCCCAAGAGAAGCCGAATCAGGGTCGTCTTACCGGCGCCGTTGCCGCCGACGATGCCGATCCGATCGCCGCGCATGACTTCGGTGGTCAGATCGCGCACGATCGACGTGCCGTTGGGATACGCGAAGCAGAGATCCTTCGCCGAGATGACCATGCGGCCGCTGCGCTCGGCGTCCTGCGTAGTGAAGCGGACGTTGCCGACGCGCTCGCGTCGCTGGCTTCGTTCGATGCGCAGCGACTCCAGCGCCCGAACGCGACCTTCGTTGCGGGTTCGACGAGCCTTCACGCCGGTGCGAATCCAGACTTCTTCAGCGGCAAGCCGCTTGTCGAAGAGTGCGTTCTGCTTCTCTTCGGCGTCGAGTTCGGCTTCGCGGCGCTCGAGAAACGTTGGGTAATCGCAGGCCCAACCGCGCAGGTTCCCGCGATCGACCTCGACGATTCTCGTCGCCAGGCGCGAGAGGAACCGGCGGTCGTGCGTAACGAAGAGCAGGGCGCCGTTCCACTTCAGGAGGAAGTCCTCGAGCCAGCCGATGCTGGCGATGTCGAGATGGTTGGTGGGCTCGTCGAGCAGGAGGAGATCGGGATCGTGCACCAGCGCCCGACCGAGCATCGAGCGGCGCTTGAGTCCCGCCGAGAGCGAGTCGATGCGAGCGTCGGGATCGAGCGAGAGACGTGTGATGACCGACTCGACGGCGGGCATTTTCGCCCAGCCGCCGGTGTGATCAAGATCCTCCTGCGCGTCGTGCAGGGCGTCGTGATCGTTGTCGTGCTCGGCGCGGTGGTAACGAGCGAGCGCGTCTCCTGCGGCGCCGAGTCCTCCGGCGACGACATCGAACACCGTGCCATCAAGTCCGCTCGGTACCTGCTGCAGAAGCGTCGCGACCTTGAGGCCCGCCTCGCGCCAGAGTTCACCGGAGTCTGGTGCGAGTTCCCCCGCGAGGATCTTCAGCAGCGTGCTCTTGCCAGCACCGTTGCGTCCGACGATCGCAACGCGATCGTTCCGTTCGATCGTAAGGTCGACGCGGTTGAGGAGCGGTTGACCGCCGTAGCCGGCGACGAGGTTGGCGATTCGGATCAGAGCCATCGTTACGCAATACCGCCGATGTTCAGGCGCAGGACTTCCGGCATCGGTCTGGCGCGACCTTCCCGATCAATGCAAGCGAGCGTCGTCGCGGCCGTCGCGAGAGTCTCGTGGCTGCGGCGCAGCTCGTATTCGTGTTCGATCTTCACGTGTCCGACGTCGACCAGGCGCGTGACCAGCGTCAGCAGGTCGTCGTAACGGGCAGGTCGCTTGTACTTCACCGTCAGCGAGACCACCGCGAGGAGAATGCCTTCTTCCTCGAAGGCTCGATAGGTCTGACCGCTTTGCCGAAGGAGTTCCGTCCGACCCATCTCAAACCACACCGGAAACACGCTGTGGTGGGCAACACCCATCGGGTCGCATTCGCAGTAGCGAACACGGATCTCGATCGCCTGTTCCCGCTGGGAACTGGCGTGTGGCATGGTTTCGGCGGACGACATGAAGGGAACACTATACGGAGATGCCCGACTCGCCGCTGTCACCGCACTCAGGACAACGCGTGCCGCTCGGTCGCGGATAGCCACACGCCGGGCAATGCAATGCCCGAGATCGTGCTCGTCCAAGTTCACGAATCGTGAAGACGGACACGACGGACGCCGCCAGAAGTGGCACTGCGAAGACGAGGGCACCGGTCGCGGCGACTCGAATCGCGCACGCGCGTGGCGTCCGATCTCCGAAGAGAAGTGGCGTGAACGGCACGAGAATCCCTGCGGCAAGCGAGGCGTAGGCGATGTAGCGAAGGAGCGTTGCCCGACGACGCGCTGCAGGCGCAAGTGCCACTTCCTCTGCCAGCGGCGCGAAGGCTCGTCGTGAGTTCCAGATCCCCAAGAGAACGAGGAGGGTCGCTCCGATGCCGAGCACCGCATGAGGAACCTGCGGCATTCCCGATGCCGGTGCGTGAATCTCTCGAAAGCCCGTAATAGCGATCATCGCGACTCCGACGAGGAGTGCCAGCGGCGGAAGCGCATGCCCGGTTCCGGGCCACGCCCTGATCCACGCCGCCACTCCCAGCGCGAGTGCGAAGAGCCCCACTCCCAGCGGGATGCCGCCGTAAAGCGAACCGGCGACATCGACGAGCGCCGTCGGCAATGGAACCAGCACGAGAAACCACGCAACAAAGCAGGCGCCGACGACGGCACTTCCCAACCCAAGGAGTGCCAGGGCAAGCCGCGTCATCGCGAACCAGTCGCGGGGCATATGGACGTCGCGGTTCATCGGTCAGTGCAGTGCCATCGGAACGCGGTCGCGCATCACCTGCAATCGCGGCCATTCAGACGGAGTCGTCCACGGTCGGTGTGCAAGCCAGGTGAGAAGTGGCGCGAGCTCCAGCGGACGGTAGCTCCAACAGTCGACGCCGACGTCGGTCGAGCGGTCCTGCTCGGCAAGCGTGCCGTGCACGTGTCCGTAGAGATGCAGCGCACCGTTTGGCCAACCTTGCCATTGCCGCATCGGATAGTGGCACGCGATAACGCGCCGGTCGGCGTGAGCTCCGTCGTCGCTCGGCCAGCCTTTCCACGTCAGCACGTCGTCGACCGACTCGAACATCCCGTCAAACCAACGTTCACCGATCGGATCGAGGTTGCCGCGCACGAGCAGTATCGTGCGGCACGCGATGCGCTCTCGGAGTTGCTTTGCTTTCCGGCGCTCGTCCTTCGTCCACTCGCGTTCGCCGAAGACGTCACCCACATGCAGCAGCGTGTCACGTTCGCTGACGACTTCGTTGATCGCCGCGATCATCCCTTCGTCGGCGGAATCGACGTCCTTGAACGGTCGTTGGAACTTCGCAAACGCGAGGGCGTCGCCGAAGTGCGTGTCGGCTATGACGAACGCGCGGCGTTTGCCCTTCCAGAGCTGGTCTCGGATCTTCACGCCGACATTGTGGCGGATCGCAAGGGCTTACGCGCTTCCGGAGATGCGCCTGAGCACTGTTCGAATGCGGCGGCGCGGCGGATTTTCATCATCGAGCAGCAGTTCAAAGCCGTCGGTAGCCTCAAGTCCCCGGCCTAGTGCAAGTGTTCGGATCTCATCGAGCGTCATCGCCCAGGGCGGTCCTTCATCGAGCGTCGCCGGATGTTCGGCCGCTCGGCAGAGCAGGAACACGGCGCCGTGCGGATGCAGGAGGGACTCAATCGCCGCGATGCTCCTCTCACGGGTGTCCGGAGGCATCGACTGGATGGTGTGGATCTCGACGACGAGATCGAAGCGGCGTTGCCACCGCGACGGCAGTTGGAAGAGGTCGGCTACGTGGAACGCCTCGGGCCATTCGGCGTGCTGACGTCGAGCGAGGTCGATGGCCGTCGGACTCATGTCAAACGCGGTGACGTCGTAGCCGCGGGCAAGCAGCGCCCGAGCATCGTGGCCGTAGCCGCAGCCGACCACGGCGATGCGGGCACCGGGGCGAACCACGTCGCAGGCGCTCCGATCAAGCCATGAGAGGAAGAGCGGATTCGGACGGCCGTCCTCCCACGGCGGCGCACCGAGACCGTTGGCCGCGGCGCGATAGACCGCCTCGAAGTCGAGCGATGCCCCCGTCACTAATGTCGTCGTGTCGTTCATCCGTGCCTCCTGATGCCCGACGATCGGCGGTCCGATCATCAGAGGGGCCACGCGTCACTCTAACGATGCCTGGCGGAGTTCGGCGCGGGAAAGTCTGGAGTTGATCGTTCGTGCCCAATCGCACGAAGTATCTGCGCCATCCGCCCTCTGGCCGTGCGATCCCTTGACGGCCGATTCGCTCATCGCGACCCGGTCGCCACCACCGGCTGTGCCGCCTGATCGCTGCACAGGACGACCAGGAGATTCCCGACGATCGTGGCCTTTTGCTCACTGCTGAGCTCGACGATCCCGCGTTCCTTGAGAGAGTGCAGGGCCATGTCGACCATGCCGACGGCCCCCTCGACGATCTTCTGCCTCGCCGCGATGATCGCCGATGCCTGCTGGCGTCGCAGCATGACCGCCGCGATCTCGGGGGCGTAGGCCAGGTAGCTGATCCGGGCCTCGAGCACTTCGACGCCTGCCTTGCGGAGCCGCTCGTGGAGCTCCTGTCGAAGGTGCTCGCTGATCTGGGCGGTGTTGCCGCGGAGCGACACCGTGGTGTCGTTGTCGGCGTCGTAGTGATACTGGCTCGCGAGCGTACGTAGCGCGGCCTCGCTCTGAATCCGCACGAACTCGAGAAAGTCATCGACCTCGAAAAGGGCGTCGGCGGTGTTGATGACTTGCCAGACGACGACGGCGGCGATCTCGATGGGATTGCCGTCGCGATCGTTCACCTTTGCCGGTTGTCGCGTCCGGGAGTGCGCGGAGACGACGCGGCCGTTGGCGTCCTTGATTTCCGGCGTCACGTTGTCGCCGGTCTCGAAGGTTCGAGCGCGAAGCGAGACGTGCTTCTTCGAATAGAACGGATTGACGAAGTAGTAGCCCTCTCGGCGAATGGACCCGTGATACTCGCCGAAGAGCACCAGTGCCCTTGCATCATTCGGATTGACGACGGTCAACCCGCGCATGGTGATCAACGCGGCGATCAGCAGCAGGATCCCAACGATCACGAGCAATCCCGTCGCCCGACCGGTCGCACCAGTCAGCGTCGGCAGAAAGAAGAACATCGGGACGACGACCAAGATCACGATGAGCAGCAGCGTGAGGATCGGCCATCCACTCTGCGGACGAAGTTCCTTCTCGATCATGTCGCGCCTCGGTTCTTCTTCATCAAGCTCACTGATGGATCATGCGGCCTTCGGTGCCCAGTGCCGCTTCGTGAATCGACTCGGCCATCGTCGGATGGGCGTGCATCGTCGAGATGATGTCCTCGGCAGTCGCCTCAAGGCGCTTGGCGAGTCCCATTTCGGCGATCAATTCGCTGGCGTCCTCACCGATGATGTGGGCACCAAGAATCTCACCGTACGGCTTGCTGGTGATGATCTTGACGAAGCCGTCGGTGGCCCCGACCGCGATGGCCTTGCCGTGGCTCTTGAGCTGGTAAGTGCCGACGGTGTACTGCAGACCCTTCGCTTTGCAGTCACGCTCGGTGAGGCCGATGGAAGCGATCTGCGGATTGGTGTAGGTGCAACCCGGGATCGCGCCATAGTCGACGCCGAGGGTGTGATGACCTTTGAATCGTTCGACGCAAGTGATCGCCTCTTCGCTCGAGACGTGGGCGAGCCACGGTGGACCGATGACGTCGCCGATCGCGTAGATGCCTGGCACGCTGGTCGCGTACGTCGGTTCGGACTTCTCCTTGTAGTCGGTCCAGATGTGGCCCTTCTCGACGCGGATGTTCACCCCCGGTCCGAACAGTCCTTCGAAGCGGCCTTGCACGCCGATCGCCACGAGCACCACATCGGCCTCGAGCGTCTGCGTCGCCTTCTCATCGGTGACGGAGACCGCGGTCACCACTGCCCCGCCGTCCTTCTTCTTCTCGATCTTGTTGGTCGTGTGGCCGACGAGGAACTTGATGCCCTGCTTCTCAAACGCCCGCTTGGCGGACTTGGAGACGTCGTCGTCCTCGATCGGGAGAATCCGGTCGACCATCTCGATGACTGTCACGTCCGTCCCGAAGGCGTTGAAGAAGTACGCGAACTCCATGCCGATTGCACCCGACCCGACGATGACCATCTTGGCCGGCCGCTTGGGCAGAACGAGCGCTTCGTAGCTGGAGATGATCGTCTTGCCGTCGTTGGGCGCGAAGGGAAGCTGCCGCGGGGCGGCCCCGGTCGCGATGAGGATGCGGTCGGCGGTCACAGTGCCGACCACCTTCGCTCCGCTGCCCTTGTAATAGTCCTGGTCGGCCTCGAGAACTTCGATCTTGCACGGACCGGTCGAAGTCTTGCCACCGACGATGCGGGCGTGGCCATCGATGTGATCGACCTTGTTCTTCTTCAGGAGGAAACCGACCCCCGAGGTGAGCGTCTTGGTCACGTCGCGGCTGCGTCCGATGACCTTCTCCCAGTTCACCTTGATCGCCGCCGGATCGATGTCGATCCCCCAGTCCTTGCCGTGCCGGATGGCTTCCATGTACAGCTCGGCGTTGTGGAGAAGGGCCTTCGTCGGGATGCAGCCCCAGTTGAGGCAGACGCCGCCGAGCTTGCTCCGCTCGATGCAGGCCACCTTCATGCCCATTTGGGCGGCGCGGATCGCGCCGACGTATCCACCTGGTCCGCCGCCGATGACGATGAGATCGTAGTGCTTGGTTTCCATGGCAAAATCCCGACCGTGGGTTCGAGGGCCGATGATGGTACCTCGAATGCTCGACCCTTCCGCGGTTCCGCATGGGATGATCCGCGCGCCGCGGGAGGAAGCCGCCCGACCATCGGAATTTGATCGGACAGTCGGAGCATTTTTGACGCTGTCACGAGGAATCCTCTAGCATCCACGATTCTTCGAGATCGCCCGTGCGCACCGCCCTCATCAGCGACATCCACGCAAACTTGGCCGCCTTCGAGGCGGTCTTGGCGCACATTGGCACCAAGCAGGTCGATCGGATCATCTGCCTCGGCGACATCGTCGGCTATGGTCCCGACCCGGTCGAGTGCGTCGATCTGGTCGCCCAGCGGTGCGACTGGTCGCTCATGGGGAACCACGATTGTGCGGTGCTCTACGAGCCGACGAATTTCAACGAAGCGGCGCGGCGGGCGGCGTTCTGGACACGCGACCAGATCAACAACCACCATCTGCGGCTGCTCGGCGAACTCGAAGGGCTGCGGGCCGCCGGCGAGATCGGTCCGGACACGCTCGAACGGCGCGTCAAAGAAGTCGAGAGCGACCGCCAGCGGCGCCTTGAGTTCATCATGACTCTGGCGGTGCGGAAGTCCTTCGGCTCGTTCATTTGCGTCCACGGCACACCGCGGAAGTGCATCAACGAGTATCTCTTCCCCGACGACACGCTCTCCAGCCCGCAAAAAGTCGCGCAGATATTCGCCCACGTTCCACACTACTGTCTCGTGGGACACACCCACGTTCCGGGTGTTTTCACCGACGAACCCGACTTCTATCCGCCCGACGATTTTGACGGCGTCTATGTGTTGCGGTCGGAAGAGAAGGCGATCATCAATCCCGGTTCGGTGGGCCAGCCTCGCGATCTTGATCCGCGGGCCAGCTACGCGGTGTTGGAAGAGCTCCTCGACGGCGATCAGACCGTGCATCGAATCGAGTTCCACCGCGTGGAGTACGATGTCCGCCGCACCGTGGAGCGGATCCACGCGATTCCCGAGCTGTCCAACTGGCTTGGCGATCGGCTTTTGGAAGGTCGCTGACCCTCGCCGCCCCCGGCGTGTCCCGTCGATTGGCTGGACGGGGTGCGACTCGGCTCGCGCCGAGTGCGCGTCTCCCCCTTTGACTCCATCCACCCCGTCACCCGAATCGAGCTAGCCGGACCGATGAGCCCAGCCGCCCGCAAGTTCCTCATCACCTTCGTCACCACACTCGCGGCGCTCAGCGTCTTCGCGGTGGTCCTCTTCAATCGCCCCAAGACCCTCGGTCCTGTCGAGCCGTCTCCTGCGGCGACAGACGGCGCGGCCGTGAACCCGACGTCGAACGCGGGTGCGACCCCCAACGAGACCCCCAAAGAGATCCAGGCGCCGGCTGCCGGCGGAGCCCCCACCGCTGCCGAAGCCAAGCCGCAGACCCCGGCCGGCCAAGGTCTCGTCGCTCGGGCCCCCAACGGTCCGGTGCCGGAAGGCACGTTCCCCGCGTCGATTGGTTCGCTCGATCCTTCCAAATATCCCTACCGCATCGAGTTCTCACGCGGCAGTGCTGGCGTGCAGAGCATCACCTTCGCGGACTTCTGGAAGTCCGCCGTCGACCGCAACGCGGCGAGGCGGCATCGGGCCGACGCGTCGAATCCGCTGCCCGGCGATGACGCACGCTACGTGCTTGCCACCGAGAAGCCGCTCTTTGAAGGCATGAAGACCTTCGAGGTGCCGGTGCTCGCGGCCCATTCGCTGCAGGTGGACGACACCTTGGTGGTTCTTTTCGGCAACGTCTGGAGCGAAGTTGGTCCCGGCCAGTTCGTGAGTGAAATCGTCGATGGCCAGGGAACCCCGCGGTTCCGCGTTGATCGATCGTACGAGATCGTCAAGGACTCCTACGACCTCACGCTGCGACAGACCGTCACCAATCTCGGCGATCGTCCCGCGATGGTCCGCTGGATCCAATACGGCCCGGCGGATCTTGCCGCTGACCCGGGCGGAAACATCGAGGTCCGACGATTCCACTTCGGATACCTGCTTTCTCCCGAGCGCGACAAGGCTCAGGAGTTCGTCATCACCACGGGGCAGATGTTCGAGCACGCAGCGGTCTTGAAGAAGATCGCCGCCAACGACGTGACGCTGTGGCGGAATCACGACGCGGCCGAAGGCAAGTTCGGCATGTCGTGGTACGGCACCACGAGTCGCTACTTCTCGATGACCGTGCATCCATCGGGCGAGGGAGAGCTTCCGCCCGGAAGCCGCGGAATTGGTTCGACCGTCGAGACCGTCAAGGTCCGCTCGAACAACGCGCCGGTCGCCGCCGAGGTACAGATCTTCAGCGAGCTGCACAGCGGTGTGCGTTCGCTTGCCCCCGGCGAGAAGACGTCGTTCGACATCGGCGTCTACGCCGGCCCGTTGGACTCCAGAATCCTCGGCGTCGTCCAGCCGTATCGCTCCTTGGCGATGCAGCAGCTCATCGTCTACATGCTGTCGAGCTGCTGCTCGTTCTGCACCTTTGCGTGGCTGGCCGACTTCCTGGCGTGGTTCCTCGGAGCCCTTCACGACTACGTGGTGTTCGACTGGGGCCTCGCGATCATCGTCCTGGTCATCGTGGTGCGCACGCTGCTGCATCCCTTGATGAAGAGTTCGCAGATCAAGATGCAACGCTTCGGCAAGGCGATGGCCGAGCTGAAGCCGGAACTGGACGCCCTGCAGAAGCGATTCAAGGACGAGCCGCAGAAGATCCAGGCCGAGCAGCTTCGTCTCTACCGCGAGAAGGGCGTCAACCCGGCCGGCTGCGTCGGCGGCATCCTCCCAACGTTCCTTCAGACGCCGATCTGGATCGCGCTCTATGCGGTCCTGTATTTCGCGTTTGAGCTGCGGCAGCAGCCGGCGTTCTTCGGCATCTTTGAAAAGATCAACGGCTGGCAGTTCCTCGGTGACTTGTCGCGACCGGACAGCTTCTTCCTCTTTCCGAGTCCTATCGATCTGGGCCTGTTTCACCTCAACGGCATCAACTTGTTACCGCTGCTGATGGGCATCGTGTTCTTCATCCAGCAGAAGTACATGTCGCCGCCAACGCCCAACATGACGCCGGAACAGGAACAGCAGCAGAAGATCATGAAGGTGATGATGGTGGTGATGTTCCCGGTGATGCTCTATGCGGCACCGAGCGGACTGACGCTCTACATCCTCACCTCGACTTGCATCGGCATCATCGAAAGCCGCATGGTGAAGCGGCACATCGAGCAGCACGGGCTGGCGAACGCTCCGAAAGCCAAGCTCGGGAAGGACGGCAAGCCGAAGCAGGACCGTCTCGGCAAGCTCTATCAGCAGATGCTCGAGAAGTCGCGCGACAAGCAGCAGCAGGCCAACCGACGGACCTTCAAGGATCGCGAGTGATTCACAATGGACGGTGCCAGCGCGATCGTCGCGTGCGGATCGGCGCCGGGCCGCGGCATTCGCGCGATCGTTCGCGTCAGCGGTGAGCCCTGCGCGGCGCTGGTCGGTGCGATCAGTGACGTCACGCTTGAGCGCGGCGTGCACATGGCTCGGGTGCGCCTGAAGGAAGGTCCCCTGCCCTGCGTCGCGTTCGTCGCCTTGGGACCGCGGAGCTACACCGGCGAGGACTCGGTGGAGTTCGTCTGTGCGGGGAATCCCGACGTCGTGGCCGCGCTCGAAGCAGCTCTGTTCGAGGCCGGCCGCTCGCTCGGAGTACCCTGCCGCGCAGCGGCGCCAGGGGAGTTCACCTTGCGGGCGTTCGTGCGCGGACGCATCGATCTGACGCAAGCCGAAGGCATCGCCGCGACTATCAGCGCGACCAACGATGCCCAACTGTTCGCCGCCCGCCAACTCGCCGACGGAGCCCTTGGCGGATTCGTCCGTGACCTTGCCGACGGGCTCGCCAACGATCTCGCATTGGTCGAAGCGGGCATCGACTTCACCGATCAGGAGGATGTCGTCGCCATCCCGCCGGCGCGCCTGAGCGAGCACCTCCAACGCGCCATTGCGCTGCTTGGTGATCGTCTCGATCGCGCCGTTCCGTGGGAACGTCTTGAGGCGATCCCCCGTGTGGTGCTCGCAGGCGCGCCGAATGCCGGCAAGAGCACGCTCTTCAATGCCCTTCTGGGACGGCCCCGGGCAGTCGAGTCGTCGACGGCTGGGACCACCCGCGATGCGCTGGAAGAGATAGTGGCCTGGACGACCGCAAGCGGCGCGCAGCAGATCACGCTTGTCGATATCGCAGGGCTCGACGACGACCACGCAGGACTGAACCCCCAGATGCAGGCCGGGGCGCACGATGCCATGGCTCGCGCGGCGCTGATTCTTCGCTGCGTTCCCGCGGACGCCATTGCCGCTGCGGGCGTCGCCGATGAACTGCTTGTGCGCACGAAATGCGACCTCAACCAGGCGTGTGATGGCCTCCAGGTGAGCGCTCGCACGGGAGCCGGTCTTGATGCACTTCGAGTCGCCATCGTGCGGCAACTCGGCCAACGGACTGCGGCGCACGAGGGCGAGACGCTGGTGCTTGCGGCGCGGCATTCGGCGGCCTTGGGCAGCGCCTTGATGTCGCTCCGAGACGCATGCGACACCGTCGTTCGCAGCGGACTTCGTGAGCCGGAACTCGTCGCAGCATCGCTTCGTTCCGCGATCGATGAGCTCGGGAGCGTCAGCGGTGCGATCGCCCCGGACGATGTGCTCGGGCGGATTTTCGGCAGCTTCTGCGTCGGCAAGTGAGCGGCATCAGTCGACCGTCCACTCAAGGACACCCGCCGAGCGGTCCTTCGCAAGCGTCACTTCCAATCGCAGTGCGCTGGTCGTCGCTTTCGCGAACGATGCCTTCACGACACCGTCGGCATCCATCGTCGCAGTAGTCGTCAGCGGAACCCACTGACCGTTCTGCTCTATGAGCAGGCGCCACGTTGACGGCAACCCGCAGCCTCCGCCGCGTCCAGTGTCATCGAAGAAGTGAATCGTTGAAGTGGCAATCTCGGTGGGCGCGTTCCATCGATACTCGACCCACTCGTTTGAAGGCGCTTCCGCCGAGCCCTTGTGCGGCCAGAACGTCAGCCGCGCGATCGACTCGTCGGCCTTCGACGTGGGCACGCGTCCGTCGTTCACTGCGCGAACGGTGTCACCCTCGTAGCAATGGCTGGCGCTTGCCACGAGCGTAGAAGCAAGATTGTTCGGGGCAAATCGATCAACACCCTGAGCATCGCGCGGCAGCCAGACTCGCATCTCGCCAACGTCGCGATTGGCCCAGACAAAGTAGGGAATCGCGGTGACGTCTATCGGCAGCAGTCCGCCGCCCGACGATCGAGCGGCGCTCAGCGCCAGCGCCCGCATCTCTGGAACTCCGGGGACGAGATCGGGTCGACCGACGGAGCTGATGGGGGCGTCGTCTGAGAGCAGCACTTCGCCGAGTCGCACGCCCGAAGCGACATCCGTTCCTTCAACGCAATAGACCAGAGGACCGCATTCGAGCGCCACACGACCACGATCCGCGGTGACTTCGTCGCGCGCCACGACGCGGCGCGGCTCCATCGGGAACGCGATGCCGACGACATCACCCTTCTTCCACACGCGGGTGATCGGCACGTACCCGTTGTCCAACTTCGGTGTGTTGAGCGGCTCGCCGTTGACCGAGACCACCCACATCAACTGCGGCGTCGGACCGGCACCGGACGCGCGGGTCAGATAGCCATAGAGGTCACTCGGCACTGGCCTGCCGCGGACCCAGCCGGGAATGCGCACAGCAAGCGTGAAACTCCGTTCTTGGTCGGGATCGACCGTGATGGAAACGCGACCGCTCCAAGGAAACTCAGACCGTTGCGTGAGGCGCACCTCTGAACCGCCGAGCTCAATTGATGCCTCGCTTGAAACATAGAGGTTCGCGTAGATGGTCGAAGGACTCGTCGCATAGAGGTATCCGGCGATCGATGGCAGGAAGCGGGCGACGTTGACCGGGCAGCACGCGCAACCGAACCACGGCGCGCGGCCGAGCGTGCCGTGGTTGAAGGGACGCACTCCGTCGCAGGCCAGCGGATTGGGATAGAAGAAGCGGTCACCACCGAGGCTCACTCCGGCGAGCACGCCGTTGTAGAGCGTGCGCTCAAGGACATCGATCGGTGCCGACGAGCCGGACCTCAGGAACATGCGCTGATTCCAGAGACAGTTAGCGATCGCGGCGCAGGTCTCTAAATACGCACCCTCGTTGGGAAGGTCGTAAGAGTCGCCGAAGCCCTCGTTACTCGCGAGAGCGCCGATGCCGCCTGTGATGTGCAACTTGGTGCCGACGCAATCCGCCCAGATCGCATCGAGCGCCGCGTCAAACGTCGTCTCGCCGGTGATCGCCGCGACGTCGGCCATCGCGGTGTACAGGTATCCGGCTCGAACTGCGTGGCCGACGGCCTTGGTCTGCGCGACGAGTGGGAGATGATCCTGAGCGTACTCCCCGTAGAGCTGGCGTCCGTCGGCCCTGCCGCGGGCGGTGAGAAAGTGGCGAGCGAGATCGAGGTACGCCTGCGTTCCAGTGACGCGATAGAGCCGCACGAGTCCGATCTCGACTTCCTGATGCCCGGGGACTTCCTTGCGCGGGCCGTTGAGAAACTCGCGCACGAGAAGATCCGCAAGCTTCGTGGCGACATCGAGCATCGTCCGCTTCCCCGTCGCTTGGTAGTGCGCGACCGCGGC
>JBBQCR010000006.1:0-24783 GCA_038318935.1 Phycisphaerales bacterium | reverse complement strand
CACACCGAGCAGATCGATCGCTTGCTGAGCGACTTGCTTGATGTTGCCGACGACGCCGCGAAGGCCGCAAAGGGTGGCCTTCCGCCGCTGATGGATCCGGAGCCACTGGCGGCTGAGGTCCCGACCGCCGCCGAGCCCGCGTCCTGGGCAGTCGATGAAGTTGCACCGAACGAACCGGACGCGACGCCTTCAGTGACTCCGCAGCCCGAGCCAACAGCGGCGCCGACGAGCACCGCAGTTGAAGCAACAAGCTTCGATCCTGAGCCGATCGTCGTCGAGGCGCCGAAGAAGCCGCGCTTCTCACTCGGTCATCTCGTTACTCGCACGCTGCTACCACCGCTCGCATCGCTGTCGTCACCGATGTTGAAGGTGCCGGTGAAGTTCCGCCCGATTATCGGCATGCTGGCGTTGACGATGTTCCTTTGGATTCCGATCGTGTGGTGGATGGCAAAGCAGGTCGCGGCGAGTGATCGGCTGCGCCCACTCGATGCGACCGAGATTCTGTCGCTCGAAGCGAGCCTGCAATCGAAGGCCGCCGACGGCAAGGGCGCTGCTCACGGCGGGAAGAAGGAAGCGGGTCATGAAAAGAAGCCTGACGCCGGGCATGGTGCCAAGGACGCGCACGGCGAGAAGAAGGCTGATGCTGGCCACAGCGCCAAGAAGCCGGAGAAGAAGGCCGACGCAGGCCACGGCGCCAAGAAGCCCGCGAAGAAAGAGGCGTCGAAAGGGCACTGAGCGCGGCTCGACCTTCAATCACGCAGGTGCCGCAGCGTTGCACGCCGCTCACTCCACGCCGCGGTGACGCTTGCCTTCTTCGATCAGCAGGGCCATGCGACGTTGCACCTCGGCGCGATCGGGGTGAAGGCGATCCGCTTGTTCTTCCGCGTGATACGAACTTCGCACCAGCGGACCGCTCTCCACGACTCGGAATCCCTTGTCGAGTCCAGCGGCGCGGAAGAGTTCGAATTGCGCTGGCGTCACCCAACGATCGATCGGCAGGTGATTCCGCGTCGGTTGCAGGTACTGACCGATGGTCACGATGTCGGCTGCGCTTTGCGTGACGACGTCGTCCATAAGCGCCAAGACTTCCTCGTCGTGCTCACCGATGCCGACCATGATGCCGGTCTTGGTGACCAGACCGTTCTCCTTAATCTGCTGCAGAACGCGGAGCGAGCGTTCGTACTTTGCCTGCGGACGCACCGCCGGGTGCATGCGCCGGACCGTCTCGAGGTTGTGGGCGAGAATCTCCGGCTTCGCGTCGATCACCTTCTGAAGCGACGGCTCGTCGCCGCAGAAGTCACCGACGAGCACTTCCACCGACATCCACGGACACGCTTCGTGAACGCGCTCGATGGTCTCCGCCCAGATCGCGCCGCCGCCGTCGGGCAGCTCATCGCGATTCACGCTGGTGATGACGACATGGCGCAACTTCATCAGCGCCAGCGACTCCGCGACCCTTCGCGGTTCATCAAGGTCGAGCGTCGGCGGCTTGCCGGTCTTGATGTTGCAGAATCCGCATGCCCGCGTGCAGACGTCTCCGAGAATCATGATGGTCGCGGTGCCACGCGACCAACACTCACCCATGTTCGGACAGGACGCCTCCTGGCAGACGGTGTGCAGTCGGTGTTCGTCGATGATCTTCTTGAGTCGCTCGTATCCCTCACCGCCGGGAACACGAGCCCGAAGCCAGTCGGGCTTCTTGCCGATCCGCAGGTGATGGGCTGCCTCCGGCTGGTTGTTGAGCACCAGACCAGTCAGGCTGACGATTGACGTCCCCACGGATCTGGCCGTGTCGCCACCAAGCGGTCGCGGATGTCGCGCGAGGGTGCGCGAGAGGGCCTCGGGTGACGGTCCCGCAGGAGTCCCATGCGCTCCGGAGGCAACAGCAGCAGTAACAGTCGTATCGGAGTCCATGAGGAAGGTTGGGAGTGTAGACCACGGCGAAACGAGGACCAACTTCCGGCGACGCTCCGAGTGGACCGTCCGCTTCGTTGGACGCCAGCGGGGATCGAAGAAAGAGCCTAGCATCGAGTCCATGGCTTCGTCGGAGTCCAACGAATCGAACACCGATGCTGCGGCGACACTCGCGCGGCGGCATCAGGAAGCGCGACGTTGGAGCGGTCTTCCGGTTGCGGCGTCGCTGGCCCTGGTTGCGTTCGCGGTGATCTTCGGCGTCTATGGACCTCGCGTCGTCGATCGCGGGACGCCAACTGTCGGAACCGCTGCGTGGGAGTTGGCTGACGAGGTCTCGGAGCAGTTCGATCGCGTGGTCGTCGGCTTCCAGAACAAGGAGCCGATGTCCTTGGCCGACATGAGTTCGGAAGTCACGCAGTTGCTGCAGGAACCGTTCATTGCTCCGGACCTCAGCGATCTTGGCTATCGGCCTTTGACAGTACAGCCGCTCACCGTCCCGGGCGCCTCTCGCGCGGCCCTCGTCCTCTATGTCGCGGCGACCGGCACTGCACGCAGCTTTCTTGCACTTGGTGCGATCCCCGATCGGGAGCAGTACGTGGTGTACACGGCCCTCGGTCGGCCCCTGTTTCTGCCCGCCGGCGAGCCGTTTCGGGTCGAAACCAACGGCGGTCTCAACAGTGACGCATCGGCGACCATTCTGACCACCGGATCGATGGTTCTGGTGGTGGTCGGTTCACCGAAATCCCCGGCGCTCGATGTCGCGACAAGGCTTCTGAAGCCTGCGAATGCGAAGCCGTTGGCCTCGAACCCTGGCGACTGACACACCGCGATCAGCGGAGTGTTGACCGATAAGCCACGCGGACTTCGTCCGAGTCGCCAAGTATGCACTGGAATTGGCGCGCGTCGCCAGCCGATAATGAGCTCTCGCGGTTGCCCTCTGCCGCCGAAAGGTGATTCGCTCGTGTTCCCATCTCCCCGCATGCAACCGTCCAGCCTCCGTCCCCGAGTTGTTGAGTCCTTGGCGACGGCGCTCGCGACCGCTGTGTCGCTCACTTCGATCACCCTCGTCGATCTCGGATGGAGCCAATCGGCGTCGGCTCAGGCCGCTCTCGACGGGCGAAAGATCGATACCCGGCTCAACGTCACCGGCGTCGGCACGCCGATCGGCGGGACTGCGCCAAACGGTGTCGGGAGTCCTCGCGGCACGGCGGGTGATGGGCGCGCGCTCGATCGCAACCTGCAAGTCGGTAGCGGCGGCATCAACAGCTCGGCGTCTCGGATCGACTTCAACTCACGCAACGCAATTGTCACCAACTCGGTCGCTGGTGGTCGCGGCTTCCGCGGCTCCGTCGGCTACCGAGCTTCCGATGATTTTCGCGGTTCAACCGCAGGCGACAGCAACTTTCGCTTTCGCGCCGACTCGGCACTCTCGAGTTCGTTCTTTCTGTCGATGCGCGGGCAGGATCGCTTCAACGTCGCGCAAGGATTCGGCGAGATTGAGTATCGCCGTGATGCGACGCCCGGTGGCAGAGTTGGTCCGTCAGCACTGAACGATCCGTTCGACCGAGCCCTGCGGCTTGATCGCGCTGCTGCGGCGATTTCTGGCGGTCGGGTGATGGAGTTCGCGGCCGAACCCGTTCCCTTCGCCACCGGACAAGACCGAGCTTCGCGCAAGGTCGAGTTCCTCACGTCGCCCGTGCAGGGCTTGCGCACTCGACGACTTGATGATGAGCTTGAGGCTGCACAGATTCCCACCTTTGAACGCGCCCGCGCGCGTCGCGACATTTCCGACGGCTCGTTGCAGGCAGGCCGCGCGACGTCGGCCTTCTCCAGCCTCATCGGCGGGCCAGGTGTTGTTGCCGGCAGTGGACCAATCAACGCCAAGATCGATAGCCAGCCGAAGCAGGCCGCTGTTGCCGATGGAAAGATCGATCCCAACAACAGGGGCAGCGCGTACGACGAGATCGTCCGCAAAATCGTGGACCATTACGGCGACGATCCGACGGTGCACATTGACGCCAATCCGAAGGCTGTCGAGAAGGCTCGCAAGGATCTCGACGCCCTTCGTGAGCGTCTCGGCGGTCGAGCTCGAACGCAGCCGCTCGATTCGAAGGCGGGCGCCAAGAACGACAAGATGAGCACCGACGGGAAGGGGCCCGCGATTCCACTGCCAGGTGACGAGGTGGACCCCGTGACCGGCCTGCCGAAGTCGCCGGCGCCGGAGTTGCCGACAACTCCTGAGGGGGCGGCGACCAATGACCCCGCGGCGATCGAGGCCAAGGAGAACGCGGCGCGAACCCAATCGGTGAAGGACGCGGCGAGTGCCCTGCGACACGGCACGAAGGTCGGCGATCTTTCGACCGGTGATCGGGTCCGCGTCAACGAACTCGTGCGCGAAGGTCAAGCCAATCTTGAGAGCGGTGACTTCTTCCGCGCCGAGCGCTGCTTCGATCAGGCGCTCACCCTCAATCCCGACAATCCGATGCTCCTCGCAGGTTTGGCGAACAGCCAGATCGGCGCTGGTCTCTATCTCAGCGCCTCGCTCACCATGCGGACGCTGTTCGCGCAGAGTCCTGAAATGATCGACACGCGCTTCGAGCCGAAGCTTCTTCCAAACGAAACGAGAATGCGCCTAGCGATCGAGTCGCTGCGAACCCGCATCGTCAAGAAGCAGGACGTTGCGGGATACGCGCTCACACTCGCCTATCTCGGTCATCAGATCGGCGACCGCGCACTGGTTACTGAAGGATTGAAGTCGCTGACCGGTTCGATGGACGACGATCTGATGCGCGAGTTGCTGACGCAGATCTGGCTCGGCGAAGAAGCGCCACCGGCGGAAGCGCCGAAGCCCTGAGAATCGTGGTCCTGAGTTGGTCCGACGGTCCGCGGGTTTCATACGGATCGTGATTGACTGCCTCGCTCAAGCGCATCGCAGTATGCCGGATTCGCCAGAGCGAGTGTGCGCCCGGAGGGCGCTACGGAGCGCCACAATTGATTTCATAGCGTCGGCGGCGTTGCGCGGAGGAGTCCGCCGAATCGCGCCGGGTTGCGCGATACCGCGATCAGCGTCACGAGTCCGATGAGCGACATTGCGCCCGAGAGAATCATCGGGAGCGTGATCGGACCGATGGTCATGATGTCGGGATCGGGAACGCGGTACTGCTCGGTGAAGAGGCGCAGTACGCCGTAGGTGAGAAAGAACCACCCGAAGATCCAACCGGCCGGCCGCGGTCGCAGCCACGCGATCACCAGGACCGCCATGAGGATGACGCCGTCGGTGAATGCCTGCATGAAGTTGATCGGATAGCGGGCTGTCAGCAACGGCGCGACCTTGGCGATCGCGGCGGCATTGCCTGCGTAGCACGCGTCAAAGAGCGCCTTCGCGATCGGCACGTCGGGCTCCAGATGCAACGCGCTCCGTGACGCGGCGAGCTTACTGATCTCATCCGCGTGGGCGAACCCCTGGGTGAGAATCTCCTCGGGGAACTTCACGCTCCACCACGGTGGAGAGGCTTGTGCGGCCTCGGGCAGCGGTTTGCCCCAGAGTTCGCCGTTCACCCAGTTCGCGAGTCGACCGAAGCCGACTCCAACCGGGGCTGCGAAGCACGCGAGATCGCCAAGGTGAAGCACCGGCACGCGCCATTGACGGGCCAGCAGAAAGCAGACAGCCGCGATGCCAGCAATGCCGCCATGGCTTGACATGCCGCCATGATGGATCTCGAGGAGTCCCCAGAAGGGAAAGTCACCCGTGAACTTCACGAGCAACTGCGGCTCGTAGAACAGCACATGACCAACGCGACCGCCGATGAGGACACCCAGCACGATCGCGGTGACGAAGTCGCCGACTTGCGCGACGCTCAGCATGGTTCGCCCGGTTTTTGCGAACCAGCGGAGCAGCAACCATCCAACGATGAAGGCTGCCGCGTACGCGAGTCCGTACCAGCGGACTCCGAAGTCGCCGCTGATGCGGACGACGAAGGGATTGCACGAATGCACGATGGACTCGGCGAGTGTCACGGCCGGAGTGTACGGGAGGCGATGCGGACGGACACGTCTCGTATCATCGGCGTCAATGAGTTCGTCCTCCGATGCGTCGCGCCAGTCCGGACCCGCCGGGCCACGGGAACCCGCAGCACCGCAGCATGCGGCGTCCGGTCCGCCTGAATTTCCGCGGGCGCCTCAGCCCGGCGATCTGACACCGCTGCTCAAGCGACTTCTGGCGGGCCACACACTTTCCGAGCGCGAAACAGCCATCGCGTTCGAGGCGATCGTCGACGGCACTGCCCATCATGCCGAGATGGGAGCGCTGCTCGCGCTGCTCGCGACGCGCCTGCCGACCGTCGATGAGCTGGTCGGCGCGGTCACAGTGATGCGTACACGAGTGGAGGCCGTGCCGACAAAGCTCGATCCAAGCCGCATCCTCGACACGGCAGGGACCGGCGGCGCTCCGAAGACCTTTAACGTCTCTACCACTGCGGCGATCGTCGCCGCAGCCAGCGGCGCGAAGGTCGCGAAACATGGCAATCGATCCCGGACCGGGCGCGGATCGGCGGAAACGCTGCAAGCGATCGGCGTCAACATTGATGCCAACGGAGCCACGCAGGCCCGATGCCTCGACGAAGCCGGCATCTGCTTCTGCTTCGCCATCCATCATCACCCCGCTGCGAAGAACGCGATGCCAGTTCGCAAGGCACTCGGTTTCCCGACGATCTTCAACCTCCTCGGTCCTCTCACCAATCCAGCGCGGGCCCAGCGACAGATCATGGGCGTCTACGACCGTCGCTTCGTGCGTCCAGTCGCCGAAGCGTTGCTTCGCCTCGGCGCCGTGCGGGCAATCGTGATGCACTCCGATGATGGGCTCGACGAGTTCTCGATTGGCGCGCCGACGTTCGTCGCCGATGTTTCACCATCCGGCGTGACCGAGTATGTGATCGACGCGGCGCGACTTGGACTGCGTTCGGCTCCGCCATCACAACTCACTCCGGCGACACTTGACGATGCGGCGATCCTCATGTTGGCGATCCTGCACGGCGAAGAGCGTGGTGTTGCCCGCGACATGACATTGCTGAACGCCGCGGCGGCATTGGTCGCTGCTGGAGAAGCACCGAATTTCGATGAAGGTGTCCGCATCGCTGCGCAGTCGATCGACTTCGGAGACGCGTGGCGCACGCTTGAGCGATTGCGCGAGTTGTCGCAGCGGGCCTGAGCCTCGCGCGCGACTCGATGCGACTTGCGGGAAAAAACACGGCTTTTTCGGGAAGCGCTGAAATCGCGCGGTAGTCTCGCGGCGTCGATGGCCGTTGCATCGATGTGCCGTTCCTGCACGATCACGGAGCCACTTCGTCTCAATCACTTCGCCAAGCCGGAGTCGCAGCGCATGGGCCGCACGTCCGAATCTGAGGATCAACCTGGATCTGAACTGGCGGGCGCCATCGGTGCCGACCGATTACGCCGCGTCACCCCGCTCCTGGCACCGAGTGGAGTGGCGTTCGCGCTGGGCTGTCTTCTGGCGCAATCGGGCCGAGCTGCTGCCCTTGATCCCGGTGTCGGTTGGAGTGCCGCCGCGGCGTCGCTTCTCCTGGGCCTCGTCGCGATCGTCCTGGCCTTGCGCTCGACGGATTCCACAAGGCGAGTTGCGAGGCGAGTTACAACATGGGTGCTCTTGTCGTCGATCGTCTGCGCGGGTGGCGCGTGGTCCGTCGCCTGCATCGCACCGAGGTCCGGTTGGTCGACTGCACGACCGGTCGTCTCCATCGATTCGGAAACCCTTGCGACAACGGATGGTGAACGCGTCCTGCTGCGGCCACGCGATGACGACGGCTCGGGTGGCACGTCGGCCGTCAGACTCACACCATCCACGCTCGTGCGATTGAGGGGAGTCATTGCGACGCCGCCAAAGGTCGTATTGGGAGGCACCGACGCGAGCGCCGCGATTGCCCGTGTCTCGCCGCGCATCGCCTTTGAACTCGATGACGTCGTTGTCGAAGACGGCGCAGCGGCGTCTCTGCCGCTCATCGGCAACGTGGCTGTACGCATCGATGGCGATCAACCGCGCTGGCGGGTCGGCGAGACGGTAGCGATCATGGGTTGGCTCCGCGCCGCCCACAACGGGGAGAATCCGCGGCCACCACGAAGATCCGACGGTGACACCGCCTTGGTACGCGGTCCGCCACGTCGGGTCGTCGCGTCGCTGTCAGCACCGAGCGCGGAGTTGGTCCAGACACTCGCGCCGGCACCAACCGTCTCGTTGCGAGCGATTCGTACTGCGGCACGAGCCGGTGTCGCGGACGCTCTCGCGAAGGCATGTCCCTCGTGGGCCAGCGACGAGGCCCGGCAACTGTTGCTCGCGATGCTTCTCGGAAGCGACGATCCACACTTCGACGCCCTTGAGGAACGCTTCGCAGAAGCCGGGCTCGCCCATCTCATTGCGATTTCCGGCTTCAATCTCGCCGTGCTTGCCTTGGCGATCCAGCGCGTCGCTGCGGCGACACGTCTGCCGCGGCGGGCGTGCGATCTCTTCACCGTCGTGGCGGTGGTCGGCTACGCGCTCCTCGTCGAACCGCAGTCCTCGGTGACGCGAGCCGCCATTGCCGCGGCAGCGATGAGCGGCGCAGCGGTGGCGTGTCGGCGATGGCGCGGAGATGCCGTCCTCGGATTGGCGTCAACCACGATTCTCCTCATGGATCCCGCCGAGATCGTACGACCAGGATTTCAGTTGACCTTTTCCGCCGTGCTCGCCCTGCGTCTTCTCGTCCCGCGGCTGTCGCGACGTTGGTACGGCGCACCTGCCGATGCACCCGCGTCGATCAGCGGGGCGCTGCGCGACTCGGTGCGGGCGCTTCTGGTCGCCAGCGTCGCCGTGTGGCTTGCGACAACTCCGATCGCCATGTTCCACTTCGGTCGCATGGCACCCTTGGCCATACCGCTGTCGATCGTTGCGATTCCGATCGGTGCGTTGCTTCTGGTGTTGGGGTACGCCACCACCCTGATCTCACTGGTTTCAGCGACGCTCGCTGCACCGACGGCGTCCTTGGCCCTCGCGCTGAGCGAGACGTTGATCTGGCTTGCAAGCCGTACCGCGAGTCTCACGACCGCATGGATTCACCCGCTCTGGATCGACCTCTGGTGGTGTTGCATGGCCCTGGCCGTCGTGTGGTGGTGGTGTCGCTGCGAGGAGCGGCGATACGCCCGATGGGCTGCGGGTGCCATTGCGCTGGTGTGGTGCGTCCCGGTACTCGGCTCGATCCTGCCGCGAAAGGGACCGCTTCTGGATGTGACGATGCTGAGCGTCGGAGACGGTTCGTGCTACATCGTGCGCAGCGGCGGGGCGACGGTACTCTTCGACGCCGGGTCCAGTTCGACGACCAGCCTCGTGCGCACAATTCTGCGCCCAGCGCTTGCGTCCCTCGAGGTCGATCGAATCGATGCTCTGGTCATCTCGCATCCCGATCTCGACCACTTCTCGGCGGCGCCGGATCTCCTCATGGAAGGCGTCGTGCGACTCCTCATTGTCACCGAGCGCTTCCAACAGGTCGCCGCATCGATTCCTGGAAGCGGTCCTGCGATGGTGCTGGAGCTTGCGCAACGGCACAAGGTACCTGTCGAGGTCGCACACCGCGGCGACACGCGGGTGTTCGGCGCAGCCCGCTGGACCTGGCTTCATCCGCCCGCGGGGCTTGTGGTGAAGAAGGACAACGATGCCTCGCAAGTGATTCGCGTGTCGTGCGCGGTGCCCCGCGAGCGACTCCGCGGCAGCGACGATGCGCACGAGGTCCGCACTGATGAGCGCGCGTTCCTCTTCACCGGTGACATCGAAACCGACGGCGCGACCGCGCTGCTGCGTTCCGATCCATCTGATCTACTGTGGCACGCAACGTTGGACGTCGACGTCGTTGAACTGCCACACCACGGATCGTGGAGACCGGCCGTTGTTCCGCTGCTCGCCGCCGTGAGTCCCGGTCTCGTCATGCAATCGACCGGTCCGCGACGATTTCAACGCGACCGTTTCGGCATTGCGCTCGATGGAGTTCTACGGACCGTCACATGCCGCGACGGTGCCGTACGGATCACCCTTGACGCCAACGGTCGCCTTGTGATCGCCCGATGGAGCGACGACCAGTGGGCGCCTGCAGGACTCGTCCCAGACACGAGCGAGATTCGCTTACCGACATCCTCGGAACGGAGTGCCGACTCCGAGCCTGCTGCCGATATGCCCGGGCCGCTCAGCGCTTCGGCAACACCACCATGGCACGGCGAAATTCAACGGCATCTCGAATCGGACCTCGCGTTCCTTCCGTCACTTCGATCTCCAGTCGCTCGCTCGCGAGCTTCACGACCAGAGACGTGGCAGCACTTGCCGAGTCCATGGATGCGCGGAAGATCTCTTTGCCGTCGTCGCGAAGAATCAGTTCAAACTCCGTCCAGCGCGGATCCGGATCGGCCACGCGGACCTCCGCGATCATGGTGCAGCCGCGCGCTGGCATCTCGTATCGCACAATCGTCGGGCCGCGAAGCGTGACCGGAGCAAGTCCGACTGGCCATAATCCGGCGGCGTGTAGCGGTGGTGCAATGCTGATCCGAGGCGTTGTCCCGGACGCACGCAGTTCGATCGGTCGCAGGTCCGCGAGCGCCACGATCCGCGCCGGGTCCGGCGCAAAGCCGAGAAGATCCTCCGTCCGCTGGGTCATCGCCCGAGTCCGACGGCGGTCTGTCGCGATCTTCGCAGCGCCGTCCTTGGCGGGTTTCGGCGCTTCGAATGCGGCTGCTGGAGTGATGATCGCCTCGGAGGTGCCCGCGGAGCCGCCAGCATTCGCTGTGTTCGACAAAGCGCGACGGACCTCCACTATCTCGCGATCGTCGGTCGCCATGGGCATCGCGTCCACGATGGTCCCATCAAGCGTCCAGAGTCGAGGCCCGGTTGCCGTTGCTGGGGGAGTGACCAATCCGATGGACGCGATGCGAACGAGCGGCACTTCTGTGAGTTCCGCGGCGGCGGCGGCGGCGCCACCGGTCCGTGCTGCTGCGGCGGCATCGCCGCTCTTGCCGAGGTTGCGATCGATAGTCACCGTTGCCCCGAGCGATCCGATCACCCCTTCGATCCTGTCCCCGTTCGCCAGAACGATGAGATCGGACGAACTCGCAATAGGCAGCGGAGCGCCTGCCGTCAGGAGGATGTATCGAGTGCGGTCAAGATCGATCAGAGACTCGCCCAGCCAACGATGTCGCCAGGAAAGCCCGCCCGCGTCCCGAGCGATCGCCTCGCCCGGAAATCGCTGACCATCCGCGAGTAGAAGTGCGCCAGGCGTCACGATCACCGCTCGCTCGTCGCGAAAGATCGCGAGGCAGTCAGCGAGCGCAAGGCGAACCGGTTGAGACTCCGCGTCTCGTGTCTCGCGCGATCCGCCGGTTCGCGAGGGCCAATAGAGCAGTTGCGCTCCATCAACCGCGAAGCGGCTCGCCGACGTTGTGCCTCCGAGTGCGTTGACGATCGTGAACGACTCTTCGGTCAGAGTCGCGCTCGCGTGGGTTGTCACGCCGGCAACAGTCAGCACTAGTCCGACGAGCAGCGCGCCACGTTTGTTTGCGCGCATTCGAGGTCCACGACGCTCGGTCCATGATCGCAATCGCTTGGTCATCGTCCTCATCATCGCTTCGGGCATGGCACTGTGACAACCGAGTCGCGGTGATCCGCAGCCATCGTCACGACATTCACTTCTGGAAAATCGGCAGATACCGCTTGGGCATCTGAAGGATGATCAGCGACATCGCTGTGCCATATGCATCCCCGGCCTGGTGATCGTTCCAGCAACCGTTGGTCTCCTGTCGAGCCAACAGCTCGCCGCGAATCGCCGGCCACCACTTCTTCCAGCGTTCGCCACCCGCGAGATACATTGCCTGTACGGCGTAGTAGTGACCGTAGAAGTAGTGGGCCTGTCCGAGCGGGCCGCCGTTTCCTGTGGGGAGCGCAGTCTGCACGAGGTAGTCGAGACCCCGATCGATCGCTTCGTCCTTGTAGATGCCGGCATAGAACAGACTCGCAATGCCGGCTGCCGTGCGCGGCCATGCGCTGCCGCCGGTGTCCTTCATGTAGCGGAAGCCGCCGTCGGCATTCTGGCATTCCTTCACGTACCGCACCGCGGCGTCGATTGTCTCCTTCGGCACCTTGATCCCCGCGTTCCGGGCGCTGCGCAATGCCATGATCTGGCAGATCGTCACGCTCACATCCGCGTCGTACGGCACGGGGTTGTAGCGCCATCCGCCCTCATCGTTCTGACTGTTGCAGATCAGTTGGACCGCCCGCGTCAGGGCATCCCGGGTGCGATCGTCGTCGGGATTCATCCCGTAGATCTCGCCCAGAAACAACGCAGCGAATCCGTCTCCATACATCGGTCCGTGCGTGGCTTCGGCCGCGAGCAGCCCCGTCTCCGTGGTGTGTTCCAACACGAAGTCGAGTGCCTTCTTCACCACGTCGCCATACTTGCCGCGGCCAGGGAGGTGCCCGTCCGACATGAACGCGAGAGCGCACAGTCCGGTGATACCCACGTGACGACCGAATTTGCCGCGGCCAAACGAGCCGTCGCTGTTCTGGATCCCCTTCAGATACTCAAGCCCGCGCGCGACCGACGCTTCGAGTTCTGGCGTCATCTCGTCGGCGGTCGGGTTGTTCTGCGCGCTGGTGTCGATGCGCTCGCTACCTTCACGTTCCGCTCCAGCAGCGGCGCCACCTGCTTGCGGTGCGCTCGGAAGCGGGGTGACCGGCGAAGGCGGCTTCGGCCCGCTCGGAACGGCCACTGGCGGTGAGGCTGGCGATGCGGCCGGTGGCGCTATCGCCTTGGGTTGCTCCTGTCCTGAGACTGACGTACCGACCGCACCCGCGAGCGACAGAGCGAACATACCGAGGCGGAATCGACGCCTCATCGCGAGGCATCCTCTGCCATGCGACGGTAATACTCCTCGGTCAACCGCTGGTACAGCGCAGCGATGCGATCGCGCGATCCCTGTCGAATCAGATCGCGGACGCGAGCGGGCAGCATGCCCCACTCCGCCTGCGATTCGTCAAGCATCGCCTGTTGTTCATTCGGGTCAACCGGCTCGGGTCCGTCGCCCGCGCGCTGGCCGTTGCCGCCCTTTGCCTGCTTCGAATCGCCTTTGGTCTTCGACTCACCGGGCTTCTTCTCGCCCGGCTGTTCGCCCGGCTTCTGGGCGTTTGCCTGCGACTGCTTCTGGCTCTGGCTCTTCGACGAACCCGACCCTTCGCCGCCGCTCTTGCACTGGCCGCCCTTGCAGCGCTTCTTCGCTTCTTCGATCAGCAGGTCGAGCTTCGCAACCACATCCGCCTGCACGCGCTGGGTGGTAGCGCCGGTGTCTGTCTTACTGCCCAATTGATCGGCGCTGGTGCGCATGCCAGCCAACGCTTGCTGAAGCAGCGAGTCGAGTTCCTTCTCATCGAGTTGCCGCTCAAGACGATCCTTCGCCTGAGTCATCGTCGGATCGTCAATCGGCTTCGCTTCGTTCTTCGCGTTCGTCTTGCCGCTGGGAAGGCCGAGCAAATCGTCGAGTGACTTGCCTTCGGGTGGCGGAGGTGTCGTGGGCTTTGCGGGAGCGGGCGGCGTCTTCTCTGTCGCCTGCGACGGGCTCTGCGCATTCTGCGCCATCATCGTGGGGACGGAGACAAGCGTCATCACCATCGCGGCAGCAAACACTGATGCAGGTCGAGCCATGATCCGTCGCCTCCCAGAAGTTACAGACAGAAGTTACAGACAGTAGTTACAGACAGTACGCCTCGATCGCGAGGGTCCCCTCAAGAGTGTGCCTTCAATCACCTTTGAAGCATCCACTGATCCTACCGATACCCACAAACCGAGCCTCACAAGAACCGAGGAACGCCCCAGAATCCCTCTCGCGAACCCGAATCACTGCGTCGCGTCCGCAGCCATCACCAGCGAACGCCGGGCGGAATAGTGCCCGTTCCACCGCCATCCGGTCCAGTTGTGCCATCCGGAGCCGGATCGGGCGGCAGCGCTGGCTTCTCGAGCTTCTTCACGACTTCGACGGCCGCCTCCAGCAACCGCTCCTGCATTCTGGTCAAGGCCTTCAGTTCCGCGTCGATGACTGCGGCGTCTGCTGGCTGACTTTGTCGCTGCCCGTCCAACCGCTTGGTCCGTTCCAACAACTGCACCTGCATGCCGCGCAGAAGCTTCAGCTCCGCGACCGGCGGTACCGCTGGCTGGTTGGCACCTCCACCACCGCCATTGGGCTTCTGAGGTTGGTTCGGGTTGTTCTCGTCCTTGAACTGTTCGTTGTCGGGCTGCTGATCGTCCAGAGCTTCAATCAACTGCGTCATCGTCTCAAGAATTTGTTCCTGCTCTGTCGTCGTGCCCTCCGACAGATCGCCCTGGACAAGCCGCGTACTCACATCCGAAGCCCAGCCTCCCATCAGATCGTGAGCCTGTTGGAAGGCGATCGACTTCTCAAGATCGGCGAAGTCCTTCAGCATCTGCGCCAGATCGCTGCCAATCTCTCCCTGGACGATCGAGAGCCGCTTGGCTTCGATCAACGAACGGCGATCGAGCTTGGCCTGCGGATTTGCGGTCCGGATCGCCACCACTCCGTCACGGGTAGCGATCTGCCGCTCAAGCAGCCGTCGATACGCCGCGACGATTTCCGCCTTCTTCTTCTCTGCCTCGCGCTTCTCGACCTTCTCACGGGTGGTCTTGGTCTGTTCGAGGGCCGATTGCAGCAGCGTCAGCGCCTGCTCCTCCGCGGTTCTCGCTTCCACCAATTTCGGCGGCGTCGCCCGAAGCGTGGCGACCGCACCGCCGTGACTGTCGGCGGCGCGATCGAGAATGCGGGCGACAGGATTCGCCTCAGCGCCGGCCGCTCGCGCCTCGCTCGCCACGGCCTGCGTGTTCTGCGACAACTTCGCCATGGCTCGCGCGCGGTCTGCAACAGCCTCAGCGTCGATGGGCTCGGTGATCCGCGCGAGTGCGATGAGCTCGTCCTCGTTGATCTTGATCAGTCGTTCGATGCTCTGCTCCAAGCTCTCCAGAGCGCGGCGCAACTCCTCGGACTTCGCCTTGCGCACATCGTCGATGCCGCGACGCATCTCCGCCAGCGCCGCCTGGGCCTGCTGCTGCGCTGACTTCGCCTGCTCAATGCGATTCTGTTTCGCCTCGGTCCCCGCCTGCTCAAGGTTCTTCTGCAGACGACGCTCTTCGCCTGCCTTCGCCGCTTGCCGCATGGCTTCAGCCCGGGCCTTGTCGGTTCGTTCGATCGCTCCCGCCCGCTTTCGCAATTCGTCCATCAACTCCTGAGCCTTTTGGGCCGCATCGCGCTGTCCCTCGGCAATCGATTGCAGCGCGTCGCGATCCTTTGCTGCCAATTCCTCCGGCTTCTGGCCCACCGTCGACTTGCCCGTCTGATCGGTGCGCTTCGCCAGATCATCGACCTGCTCCTTGAGCTGGTCGATCGCGCGGCCCATCGCCCAAGAGTCTTCGTCCCGATCCAGCAACTTCACCAGATCCTCGAGCTCCGCGCGAACGTCTTCCTGAGCCTTCTCCGTCTCGCCAGCCAAACGCTCTCGCTCCGCATCGGGCTTGGCCGCCGCTTCGCGATGCTCCTGCATCTGTTCGCTCGCCCGCACCGATGCCTTCGCTGCCATGTCGAGAAGATCCTTCGCCTGATCGAGCGTTGCCTTCAGCTCGTCGTCGACGAGTCGATTGCGCTCGACGCGCGACCGCAACTCGCTGAGCGAATCGGTCGCCGTCCGGGTCCGCTCTGAGATCTGCGCCTGGCCGCGCTCAAGCGTCGGATCGAATCGCCGATTCTGGGTCGCGGCAAGCAACTCGCCCTGCTGCTGATCAAGTCGAATCGCCGCCCGACGAATGGTTGAGAGCTGCTGCCTGATCTGCTTGCCCAGATCCGTTTCACTGATGATCCGGATCGTGCGTGCCGCACTCAGTACCCGCTCGTGCCGCTGACCCTGAATCTCGAAGATGTCCTCCGCGGCCGCGACCAGCGTCAGCACATCGCCCGGCCGCACCGACAACGACGCGAGATCGAGCGGCTCGTCACGTTGGACCAGCGTGCCGGATGTCGTCACGACCGAGTCGCCGAACTTCTGCGGCTCTCCCTTGCCATCCTCGCGTCGCGTGACGACGAGACCAAACGCCGACAGCCCGACGTCGTCGCGCCCTTCGATCTGCACGGGCACCAACGCCGTGGGCAGGACGCTTTCATCGGACGCCGGTGTAAGAACCGCGGCGCTCGGTGAACGATCGTTCGCCGCTTCGATGCGATACACAATGTCCTCGGCCGCGGCGATGCCATGCTCATCAACGAGCGCAAACTTGATCGCCGTCGCACCCTGAACCTCCCAGATCAACTGCCACTGCTCCGGATGGGCTGCGTCCATCGTGACACGAGGAGGTTCACCGCCGAGCGGGTCGATCACCTGCACCATCGAGGCTGGGTCGCCTCGCAGCGGTTGATTGAGCGTGAGATCGAGGACTGCCTTCGCACCAATCAAGGCCGGATCACGAAGCGTCGCTCGACCGTCGGTGCCGGTGCCAAGATCTGCGGTGCGCTCCTCGACGATTCCTTCCGCGTACGCCGGAGGGTGCAGCGTCAATCGTCCCGTGATCACAGCGGGCGGCTTCAGAAACTGAACCGTCTCCGTAGGTGACTCCGCGTCGGCCGATCGAAAGCGGATCTCGACCGTCTTCATCGCGGGATCGCCCTCGAGGACTCGTTCGTACCGCCCATCGGGCTGACGCGTCAGTACCAATGTGTCCTCGACCGTCGAACCGTCGTCGCGCACGGTCCGCACGTCCGCTGCGACGCGCTCATTCTCGCCATCGCCCTGCGTGAGTCGCGCAGCCAATACGAGCGACTGACCCTTCGCGTGATGCGTCTTTCCCGCAAGGAGTGATTCAACGGCCGTGCGGGCCGGCCACTCCGCGCTCGTGAAAGGCAGGAGCAGTCGCCGTGCGCCGATCGCTGCGTGACTCGGTATCAGCGCCGCTACAAGCCCGACGATCGCCACCGTCAGGATCGAGGTCGAGAGCTCCGCGAGGGAACGGCGCGGCGCGAGCCACGAGAGGATCGATTCGCCGTTCAATCGCGCCGCGAGATCGGACATGCTGCGCGACGCCAGCGGGCTTTCGCGCCCCGCGTCACTCATCGCGAACTCGACGCCGCTCGCGAGCCTGCCGCGCAGGGCTGGCGCGTTCCGCTCGATGCGCAGCGCGAGATCCGTCGGCGTCGGGCGGAATCGCCACGCCGGAACAAGTAGCCGCACCGACGCCACCGTGAGAACTACAAGGCCAGCAAGGAGGAAGATTGCCCGAAGAATCGCCGGGAACCGAAAGACCCAGTCGAGAAGGATGACGCAGGCCGCGACTCCGACCGCAGCGGCGATGAGTCCGAGCGCTCGCCGCGAGAGGAGCAGCATGCGGGCCCGGCTTGCAAGGCGATCGAGCTGTCGAATCGCCTCCGAGAGCGGTCCGGTCCTCGCTGTCTGGTGTTCACGCGCTTCGCTGAAGCTGGTCATGAGAGTTCTTCCACCGGTACTCGCTGTCATTCGGACATCACGCCAGACGCAACCAACGCCGTCCAAGCCATTCGATGGACGCCAGCAGGATGATGAGGATCAGAGCAAGCGGCGCGTCCCAGAGCGGCTCGATCGTCGCTGTCTCCGTGGTAACGCGACGATTCGGCAGCAGACCGGACAGCGTGCCGAGGTCCTTTGGCTGCACCACCGCACCACCCGTTTCCTTGGCGATCTCCTCCAGCAGCGCGTGATCCGCCGACGCTCGCCGCGTCTCGTCGTCGGGGCGCTCACACTCAAACGTCGTTTCCGCTCCCATCGCCGGCCCGGAAGGAATCCGCACGGTATAGGAACCGATTGCGTCAGGCGTCACGCTCGCCGCGAACTCTCCGGCTCGTGGCGTTCGCAGCAGTTCAATTTCCACACTTCGCGCCGCATCGTCACCAACCCGCGTCACCTGCGCCGGCATCGCGGCGTCGCCGCGATCCACGAGTCTCGCATCACTGACGACGAGCTCTAGTCGCACCGACTGTCCCAACTGCACGCGCGACGGCACCGCTCGAAGGGCCGCGCCGTCACTGCCGCCAGCGAGAGCATCGCGGCCGAGCATCCGCACCAGCGGCAACCAGACCTGTTCAGTGAATCGCTCGCCACGGCCGTATCGCCAGCGCCAGATCTCGTCGGTGGCGACGTAGATCACTTCGCCAGCGCCGTACTTCATGGCGATGATCACAGACCACGGCCGCGCGGTGTCGCTCTTGGACTCAAGCGACGACACACCAACCGCCAGGGTTTCCGCAGTCGGCTTCAGTTGCTCGGCCGGAATCGCCTGGGCCCACTCGAGCCGCGACCAACCAACTTTCGGATCGGCAAGCTCCTCGGGCCACGTGGTTCCGTCACCGACCTTCAGCAGACCGAGCGCAGCGGCCGCAGGAGTCGCGATGACATTGATCGGACTGTCAATCACCGGCAGACTGAGCGGCCCGCGCATCGGCAGGAGATCCGCAAGCGGAGTCCCTTCCCATGATTTCGGCGTCGCGTGCTCGCCGCCGATCCAAAGCAGTCCCGTGCCGCGCTGCGCCACCTGGTCGCGGATCACCTCAAGCTGTTCGGTGGTGAAGAAGCCCGCGGGCACATCGCCGAGAATGAGCAGATCGAATTGCGAAAACTCGTCCGCCGTACGCGGCAGACGGGCGATCGGCATGTTGCCCTCTTGGGCGAAGTCGCGATCTGCGGAGAGAAGAAGTACCGAGCTCTCGATCGTCGACTCGCGGATCAGGAGGTTCTTCAGATAGCGGTATTCCCAGCGCGGATAGCCCTCGATGTAGAGGACCCGCAGCGGGCGATCGACCAGCTCCAGTTGCAGCGAGCGGTCGTTGTTCTCGGCAACAAGGTCACTCTCGCCCGCATCGAGTTCAACCTTCCAGTCACGCTGGCCGACCGCATCGGTCTTGGCGATGAGCGTGAGGCTGCTCGTATCGGATCCGTCGACGAAGGGAGGCAGGTCCTGCTGCGCGAGAATCTCGCCCGTTGATGTGTCGACAAGACGCACCTTGGCGGCGCGGGTCGCGGCGACATCGCCGCTTCGCTCGATCTCGATCTTCACCGGCACTTCGTCGCGCACGAATGCCCGACGCGGCGCGTCCACCTTCGCGATGGCGAGATCTCCGGCGGACTCCGTCGAACCGAGCGGCACGACGAACACCTTGGCGGCGACCGATTGCAGACGACGCAACGTCGCCCGCGAAGGCGGGGCGGTCGTGCGCCCGTCGGTCATCAGGACGATTCCGGCGATGGGGCGGGCGGCGGCTCGCTGAATCGCCTGATTGAGGGCATCGTCGAGAAGCGTGCGATCACCGATCGGCGTCTCGAGAGCCGCGATCGCGCCCGTCGCGCCGCCGACATCGGGACCGCTCGGTCGAGTGATGAGATCAAAGGCGCCTCCGGCGAAGCCCATCCAAACGAGCATGCGATCCTTGTCGAGATCGCTCCATGTCACTTGCGACGAAGCGAGCGCCGCTCGCAGCGCCTCGTCGCGCGTCGCGCGATCCGTCGGCGTTCCCGCGTCCCGAATCGACATACTTCTGCTGCGATCGGCGAGCACCAGAACCCAGTCCTCTTCAATCGTTTCCTGCGCGATTCTGAGCGCTGGACCGGCAACCAACACCGCGACGACAAGGAGGAGCGCGGTGCGCACCGAACCGAGCGCGAAGCGTCCGCGTGCGCCGCCGCGCAGTCGGGCGTAGCTCCACCACGCGATGCCGATACTCATCGCGATGACCAGAAACCAGCCCCATCCGGGCATCGGCCGCTCGAAGACCAGCCGCGCGGCGCTCGCCTGGTCCGGCGGCGCGTCAATGCCGAGCAACCACCGGACGAACGGTGTGTTCACGCGGCCATCCCTTCGGGTCGAGCGTCTTCCTTGCGAAGCGCGCTGGACGAAATGCCTGGATCGCCGCTTGCGCCGCGGGCGCTTGCGGCGTGCGAGAACCATCGTGCGAGCAGCGTCTCGATCACCACCAAGACCAGCACCGCGATCAGCAGCCACACCGCCGCGCCGACGTTGTCCTTCGCAGGCGCAAGTTGCCCAGCGAGAGCGGTGGCGTCACCAAAGGAGACGGGGCCCGCGGGCGCAAGCCACGTCGCGACCGCGTCGTTGGGAAGGGGCATCAATCGCGTTCCGCTGGGATCAATGTTGACCGCAACACCTCCGACCGTTCGGCCCGCCAGATCGAGCGCGGACCACGCTGCCGGTCGATCGAGCGCGGCGGTCGCGAGACCCGAGCGGTCGAGCGGGATCCGGCGTCCGTCGGGACCGCTGAGTTCGGCCGCATCTCGTACGCCGACGGTCGGACGATCGGAGACGACCGCACGAGCCGCGCCGCCGATCCGCGTCAGGGAGCGGCGCACCAACTCCTGCGCGAAGGGCACCATGAACGGCTTCACCGGCAGGTTCGTCCACTCGAGTTCGGGAGCGCTGGTGGCGAGCGCGACGAGACCGCGCGGCGAAGAGCCGTCGGTCGATCCGGGCGTCGCGACCAGGAGAAACGGCGAGTTGTCGCTCAGCACCAAGGCTGCGTCGCCCGGCGCGGCGTTGCGAACCTCGAGGCGACGGCGCACTTCGATTGGGCGAAGCAGTTCCGGCAGCTCGGCGTCGACCGCGCCGAAGAGACCATTCGGATTGCCTCGCAACGGTTGCTCGGCGGCGAAGGTGAGCGGCGACTCCAGGGGCGGAGCGTCTGATGAGATCTGCCACGTGAGACCGAAGGTCGCCACGAAGCCGTCGGTCCAGCGCTGGATGTTGGCCTCGCTCGAAGGCATCACCACGAGCAATCCGCCTCGATCAACGAAACGCCGAAGCTCGGGCCAGACCTCTGGTGGAATCGTCTCTGGCCGCGGCAGGATCAGAGCGTCGAGATCGCGGATGGTGCGCACGTCCAGCGACGCTGGTTCGATTTCGGTGATCTCAAGCCCAGGTTGTTCGATCGGCATCAGAGCTCGTGCGATCCAGCGCGAGGCCGGAACCTGTTCGATCTCCGCGCCGCTGCCAAAGCTCCGTCGAGCCACGATGCCGATGCGAGTCGCTGTGCGGGCATCGAAGATCGCAAAATGCGTGTCGTTGACCGCGAGTGCGTCCGAGTCGCCCAACGTGGGACCAGTGGAGGAGCCAACACCTGCGCCAAAACCGGAACCAGCACCTGCGATTGAAGCCACGATCGCGCCGTTGCCAAGTCGCTGCGCGTCGGTTGATGGACGCAGAACGAACTCCACGCGGGCGCTCGCCTGCCCCGCGTCGAACCGAACCTGCTTCGGCGCCGTCGGAGAAGTGCCGTCCGCCGACACGACCACTCGCACGTTGCCCGCGGGGTTGCCGCCACCGGAGCGGTTGAGTCGCACGGTGACGGTGATCGAGTCGTCGTCGATCGATCGTTGAGCCTCGACACTTGTAATCGCGACGTCGGCGAGTTCGCTGGACGCTGGCGAGAGGGCGAAGAGCCGCGGCGTGCGCTCGCCACTGTTGGGTACCAGCGCGGCCGGGGGTGGCGACGCCGGATCGAGCGATCCTTGTCGGAAATCGCTGACGATCACCACGACGTGATCTCCGCTTGGATCTTTGCTGATGCCGTCGGCCGCTTGCCGCAATGCTGCCGCAAGGTCCGTCGCAGCGAAGGATGCATCGACCGACTCGATCGCCCGCGCGACAGCGTCACGATCGGTCGTCGGCGGAAGAACGAGCGCTCGCGCGGGCCTGGACGCCAGCACGACTCCGACCGCGTCGCCTGCGGAGAGTCCTCGGGCGAGTTGCGCCGCCTCTTCCTTGAGCCGCGCGAAAGCCGGTGCTGTTGTCGAACCGCGGGCCTGCGTTGCGACGCCGTCGTCAAGCACGATGGTCACGGTGCGTTTGGCGTTGGGTCGCAGGATGCTGGCACTTTCCAGCACCGGTCGGGCGAGGGCCAGGCCCGCAAGCGCGAACAGGAGACATCGCGCCGCGAGCAGCAGCCACTGTTCGAGCTTCAGTCGGCGCTCCTGTGTGCGCAGAGCTTCCAACAGAATGTCCATCGCCGCCCAGTCGATCGGCGGACGGCGGCGGCGAAAGAGGAAATGGATGAGAATCGGAATCGTCGCTGCAAGAAGGCCCGCAACGAGGAAGCCGCCGTTGAGCAAAGTCATCCGGTTCGGCTCCCGCGCGCCATCGCATCACGTCGTGCGAGGAGCGCCGACAGTGCTGGACCGACGGATTCGTGCGAGTCCATGCGCTGATAGTCGAACCCGAAGCTGCGGGCGACCTTCGCGAGGTTGTCCAGATGGGCTCGCAGCGCCGAAAGGTACGCCGCACGCAGCGCCGGCGGATCAACCTGCACCCGCCCCTCGCCCTCCAATCCCTGAAACGGCGCCGGGTCCTGAAGGTCAAATCGCATCTCCTGGCGATCGAGCACCTGCAGCAACACCACATCGTGATGGCGATGGCGAAATCGAGCGAGCGCTTCCCGCACATGCGCCACCGGCATGAGGAAGTCGCTCACGATGACGATCAGCGCGCGATTGAGCACCTTCGACAGCGCCTGCTCCGCCACCTTTCGCAGGTTCGCCTTTGATTCGACGGGCTCGGTCGAGAGGGCCTGCACGATGAGCCGCCACTGATGGCGGGCGTTGGATCGTTTGATGATCGTGTGAAGCTCGTCGGCAAAGGTGCCGACGCCGACGCGATCGCGCTGTTGGAGGCAGAGATACGCGAGCGCCGCGGAGATCGCCGTCGCGTGGTCGAACTTCGTCCAGCGACGGTCGGCGGCGCGACTCGCCGCGGTGCCGCCCCACCCCTGCTTGACGTCGAGCGTGCCAAATCGCATCGACGCGCTGCTGTCCACCAGCACGACCACATCGAGGTTGGTTTCCTGCACGTACCGCTTGAGATAGAGCTTGTCCGATCGGCCGAAGACCTTCCAGTCGACGTGCCGCACGGGATCGCCCTTCACGTACTGCCTGTGTTCCGCGAACTCGACCGCGAGACCCTGATACGGCGAGCGGTGCATGCCGCTCATGACGCCTTCCACCAGCATCTTGGCCCGCAGCTCGAACGAGCCGAGCTGCCCGAGTGTTTCGGGAGCGAGGTACTGCTCGGCTCGCATGGATGAGGCGTTGGCCACTCTGGTCTCCCGCGCGAATGCGCGTACGTTCGTGCCTGCAACCGACCGTCAGCGCAGAACCGAGTCCATCTGGCGTTCCATCGATGCGTCGGCGCGTTCGAGCGGAATCTGCTCGAGCAGCGCATTGACCACCGAGTCACTGGTGATGCCGTCGGCTTCGGCGTTGAAGTTGGTGATGATGCGATGCCGCATCACCGGCAGCGCGACCGCCTTCACGTGTTCGGGCATCACATGCGTCGCGCCTCCGAGCATCGCCTTCGCCTTCGCAGCGAGCACCAGGAACTGACTGGCTCGCGGACCCGCTCCCCAGGCCAGATAGTCACGAACGATCTTGGGACGCTCGCCCTCGTCGCGCACGCGGGTCGCACGGACCAGCCGAAGGGCGTAGCGGATGACGTGGTCGGCCACCGGAATCTGGCGCACGAGATCCTGGATGCGAAGGCAGTCCTCGCCGGTGAGCACGCGTTCGGGCTCGACCGTGCGCAACGACGTCGTCGAGCGCACGATCTCAAGCTCTTCGGCCTCGCTCGGATACTTCACGCGGATGTTGAACATGAAGCGGTCGAGTTGCGCCTCGGGAAGCGGATAGGTGCCTTCCTGCTCGATTGGATTCTGCGTGGCAAGCACGAAGAAGGGCTTCGGCAGTCGGTGCATGACCCCGCCGATGGTGACCTGCTTTTCCTGCATCGCTTCCAGCAGCGCGGCCTGGGTCTTTGGTGGCGTGCGGTTGATCTCGTCGGCGAGCACCACATTCGAAAAGATCGGACCCTTCACGAATCGCAGTTCACGGCTTCCGGTCGCTTTGTCTTCCTCGATGACCTCGGTGCCGGTCATGTCGGAAGGCATGAGGTCGGGAGTGAACTGGATTCTGGAGAACCCCAGAGACAGGGTCTTGGCAAGCGTCGAGACCATCAGGGTCTTGGCCAATCCCGGTACACCCTCGATCAACGTGTGCCCGCCGCAGAAGAGGGCGAGCAGCGCCTGTTCCAAGACGTCATCCTGACCGACGATGACCTTGTGGACTTCGGTGCGGATGCGCGAAAAAGCTCTCTGGACTTCGGCGATCGCCTCTGGGCTGGCCGCGGGAACGGATGCTGAGCTACCAGCGATGCCGGATTCGTTCATGTGGAGTGGGCTCGGCGATGAGGAAACGTACGGAGAGGTGTGGGGACCTGCTACCTACCGGGGCGGGCCGCCGAAGACGCGAACGCCGCTGCGAAAGGGGACGATGGGAGTATATGAATCGGTTCTTTCGGATTGGCTTCGGAGGGCGATGCCAGTATTGGCTCGGGACGCTTTCAGGAGAACGTGACGGTCGTGCCTGAACTGCCGGAAGTTGAACATCTTCGCCGCTCGCTCTCCCGGTGGTTGCTCGGCGCGACGATCGGGGAAGCGACGTTGCGCCGCCGTGACGTGCTCGACCGTTCGGCCTATCCCACAGCGGTGCCGATCGCGACGACCTTGCTGGAACGAGGGCGAATCACCGCTGTGGAGCGACGCGGAAAGCAAATGGCGCTCGTTGCCGCCGACGGCCGTTCGCTGGTGGTGCATCTGGGGATGTCGGGGCAGATGCTCATCGAAAGCTGCGATGAAACCCCTGCTGCGCTCACCCATCGACACGCCTCGTGGGTTGTGCGACAAGGCTCGAACCGTCTTCGGCTGGTGTTTCGTGATCCA